>CAYPVZ010000035.1:0-15001 GCA_964414235.1 uncultured Rhodothermales bacterium
TGCCCCAGCCCCCGGAATCGCCCGTGGGTGCCGCAACCGCCCGCCGCCGCACTAACGTCGACCGCCGCCGCGTGGGCACCCTCGGGGTCGGCCGCCTCGTGGGCCGCGACGAGGCTGGCGACCTCGTCTCCCAGCTCGACCGGCGTGATCGTCTCCAGGTACGCCGCCCGCGCCACGCCCTCGCGTTCGAGCGCGGCCTCGACGAGCTCCTTGACGCGGGCCCACTGGTCGGGGGAGAGTGGCGCCATCAGGCCGAGAGCGCGCGGTGGAGCCACGCCCGCGCGGCCGTCCAGTCGCGCTTGACGGTGGCCTCCGAGATGCCGAGCGCGCCGGCCGTCTCCTCGATGGAGAGCCCGGCGAAGTAGCGGCACTCCACGACGCGCGCCAGTCGCTCGTCGAATGCCTCCAGCTGGCGGAGCGCGTCGTCGACGGCGATCACCTCGTCGATGCGGACGCCCGCGTCGGCGAGGTCGGCCGCGGCGTCGAGCGGGAGCGGCCGGGATCGGCCGCCGCGCTTCTCGGCGTTCTGGGCCCGCGCGTAGTCCACGAGGACGGCCCGCATGGCGCGGCCGGCGACGCGGAAAAAGTGGACGCGATCCGCCAGCGCGAGTCGCTCGTTCCGGGCCAGCCGCTCGTACGCCTCGTGGACCAGCGCCGTCGTGTTGACGGTCTCGGCCGCGCCGCGCCGGCCCCGCTGGCGACGCGCGAGCAGGTCGGCATAGACGACGGGCAGCAGCCGGTCGAGCGCCGACGGGTCGCCGTCGCGCGCGAGGTGGAGCAGGGTCGTGACGTCGGACGCGGGCATGGACGCCGGGCCTGGGCGGGCGGAGGATAGACCGTCCGGATCGGGACGTCACGCTCGGGGGGGCGAGGGCGCGGTTTTTCTCTCGCAGCCCCGCCCCCGTGAGCCCCGAGGCGGGGGGATTCCGATTTCGAGGTGGTCCCTCTCCGCACCGATGCGCTCCCGCCACCTCCTCGCCCTCCTCCTGGCGCTCGCCGCCGCCAGCGCCGCACCCACCGCCCAGACCACCGTCCGCGACAGCGTCCTCATGACGCGGAAGGTCTACAGCTGGTACCGCACCGAGGGAGGCGGCGTCCAGTGCGGCGCCTACCTCTACGCCACGTGGCCGGACGTGCTGCTGGACCTCGGCCTGCCAGGCGGCCACTCGCGCTACAGCCGCGTCGCCGTCGGAGGGACGAGCGCGCATTACGTCCCGTACGGTGGGCCGGCCACAAACGACCCGAGCATCAACCTGATCGTTCCCGAGGGCTTTCTCGCCTACGACCCCAACCTCGGCTCGCACGCGGCCGGGCCGAGCGACGACGGCACCTGCGCCCGCTTCCTCGCCCTCGCGCAGTCGGCGACCTACAACGGGCCGATGAGTGGCCTCAACGGCGGCCCCTTCCAGCTCACCGACTGGTACGCCGTCTTCACCGTCCCCAGCGGGACGCCCGTCGCCCTCTTTGAGTGGGATCAGCGGCGCGGACTCGACGTCGAATTCGACGGGAGCTTCGAGAGCCGCCAGTCGCACGAGGCCGACGCCACGGCGCCCGGCGGCCGGCGGGCCGCCGACGACGCCCCCTGGGACTGCGGCGCCGGTCACTCCGGGACGGGCGCGCGACCGTCCCACACCTACGAGGACGCAGGCACCTACACCGTCGCGCTGACCGTCACCGACGACGACGGCGAGCGGAGCACGCACCGCGAGACGATCCCGGTCCGCGGCGGCGTCCTCTCGGTCGAGGTCTGGACGGAGCGAACGCCCCTCGCGACCGGCGACACGCTCTCGCTCGTCGCGACGGTCACGAACACGGGAGACGAGGCGCTCTACTCCATCGTCGCCGACCGCGTCTTCGTGTTTGACCCGGACTACCCGGGCATCGCCAACGTCTACGGCAACTACTTCATCGCGCCCACGCTGACGGCCCTGGAGACGGGGAAGGTCACGCAGGGCTCGCTCGAGGTCGGCGCGTCGTTCGAGGTCCGCCAGCGCTACCGCGTCGCCGCATCTGGGACGGTCCGGCTGGCCGGGACGACGCCCTTCGTTCCCACTCTGACCGTCCTCGCCTCGACGCTCTCGAACGTCCGGGCCGAGACGTCGAGCGGCGAGGCGGCGACGGTCGCGGACGCTTGCGACGACGGCGGCTGCGCCAACGAGACGACCGTCAAAGCCGACGGCCCCGAGCTGGTGCGCCGGCTGGAGGTCGAGCCGGCCGAGATCCACGCCCGCGACACGCTCACCGTCCGGCTCGTCGTCCGCAACTCCGGGACCACGGATCTCATCGACGTCGTCCCGGGCGAGGTTCCCTTCGCGCAGGACGTCGACTTCAGCCCGTACGACGAGGCCCGGAGCACGGCACCGTCGCTGGCGGTCGTCGGCGACGGGTTCGAGCCGGCCTCGGTGGCGTCGCTGGCGAAGGGCGAGTCGGCCACGTTCAC
Organism: uncultured Rhodothermales bacterium; assembly: GCA_964414235.1. Taxonomy (GTDB): domain Bacteria; phylum Bacteroidota; class Rhodothermia; order Rhodothermales; family Rubricoccaceae; genus Rubrivirga. The sequence goes on from CAYPVZ010000035.1 coordinate 2,441, forward strand.
GGCCCGACTCCGCATCACCCGCCCGGCGCTCTGGTCGAACCCCGACGGCGGCGACTTCGAGCCCATCGCGTCGACCGTGACGCTCCGGCCGGGCGGCGGGGCGCAGGCCATGCATGAGGGGAATGCGGTCGTGGCCGGCTACGACTGCGACGGGGATCCGTGCGACGTCGACGTCCGCGTGCTCCCGCGCGACCTCCGGCTGGTGCTGGCGGCGTCGCTCGCCAGCGGGCCGGTCGAGGACGGCGGCGCCGTATTGGCCGGGCTCACGTACGCCCCTGAGGCCGAGCGCGCCGCGTTCTATTCGTGGGCCGAGGGTGGCAACTCCGGCGCCTGTGTCAGCGGGTGCGTCCGTCTCGACGTCGAGGTCACGGACGGCGACGAGCCGGCGGTGGACGAGACGGTCCGTCTGCGGGTCCCGGAGGTCGCCGCCTCGGAGACGGTCACGGCCCGGCCGCACGGCAACTGGCTCGTCGCGCCGACCACCCAGACCGGCGGCGAGCCCGCGGTCGACGACGGCACGTGGCTCGACGTGACGACCGACGCCGATGGGAAGGCTCATGCCTTCTACTTCACGCCCGGCGTGACCGAGTCCGTCGAGGTCGAGCTGCTCGCGCGTGTCGAGAGCGACGATCCCGACGTGGGCGACGACGTCGAGGAGACGCTGGCGATCCGCATCGAGCCCAACGAGCCGGTCCAGGTCGCGTTCGACGCCGACCCGGTGACCGTCGCCTACCTCCGCACGCTGGCCTCGGTGATCCAGACCGCGGGGACCGCCAACTCGGTCAGCGACTACTGCGAGAACGGCGTCAAGTGGATCCGCGCGAACGCGCCGCTCATCGGGGACGGCGCGCTCGACGGCGGCGGCTCGCTGCGGCGGAACTCTACGCTCTACCTCTCCAACCTGGGCGTCAACGTCGCCTGCGGGTTCCTCGTCAAGAAGCTCTCGACGGCGATCCGCGGCGCCGGGCCGGACCTGAACGAGTTCACCCTCGCCGACCTCTACGCGAGCAGCCGCCGGGGCACGTTCGCCGATCTGTTCGGCGACATCGACGGGGGCTCGGGGGTCGTCAAGAAGTTCGCCCAGTCGCACCTCTTCCTCTACGTCCTCTACGAGGCCGACCTCGGCGGGCGGCTCCTCGGAGTCGCGCTCCCGTCGCCGGAGGAGCCGCCGGTCTTCGCCTCGTTCCAGGGCGACTTTTTCGACACGGCCCTGAACAACCTGGCCTCGGTGATGTCGGCCGCGCCCGCCGGAGCCAGCTACCAGATCGCGGTCGACTTCGCCGAGATCTCGGCGCTCGACGCCAGCGCCGACCTGACGCAGGCCGACGCGCTCCTGGGCTCGACGATGCGGTTCACACCGACGGGCGGCGGCGGCGCCGAGCAGACGTTCCGCGACCGCTCGCGGTACCTCTACCTCCCGGACGTCTTTCTCGACACCGAGCCTGACCCGCTGACGTGGATCCAGGAGGCCGTCACGACGATCGGGGGTGGGATTCCAGCGGCTGTCGGGGAGGCCACCGTTTCGGCATTCGACGGCATCAGCGAGACGCTGACCGGGGCCGTCGTCCAACTCGGAGAGGGCATCGAGTCGGAGATCAACCAGATCCTGGCGGTGACCGCCGCGCCCGGCCGGCTGGCGGACGGCGCCAGCGAGACGGTCACGCTCACGTTCGCCGCGCCGACGCTCTACGCCTACCCCGAGGGGGCCCCGATCCGCGTGCTCGCGCAGGGCGCGGCCGGCACGCCGACGGCGCCAATCCCGATGCCGACGTTCCGCCCGGCCGAGCGGGTCCGGCTGGAGTGGATGCCCGGCGTCGCCGTCGCCTCGACGTTCGACGTGGAGATCGCCAGCGACTCCGCGTTCGCGACCGTCGTCTACAGGGTCACCGGGACGGACTCGCTGGCGGTCGAGGTCACCGACGCCCAGGTCGCGCGGGATCAGGTCCTGTACTGGCACGTCCGGGCGACGAACGCGGTCGGCGCCGGCCCGTGGTCGGCATGGCTACCGATCCTGGTCAACGACCAGCCGACGGCGGGCGAGGGCCGGCCCGAGGCCGCGCCCGCGTCGGTCGCGCTCGGCGCGCCGTTCCCGAATCCGACCGGCCACACGGCGACGGTGTCGGTCGAGCTTCCCGAGGCCGGCTTGGTCCGCCTCGGCGTGTTCGACGCGCTCGGCCGCCGGCTGGCGGTCGCGTTCGACGGGTCGCTTCCGGCGGGCCGGCACACGATCCCGCTCGACGCGGCGAGCCTCCCGGCGGGCGTCTACGTGATCCGTCTGGAGGCCGGCGGCGAGGCCCGCGCGCAGCGGCTGACCATCGTCCGTTGAGGCCGACGCCCGGCTGGCGACGCGGGCCGCCAGTCGGGCGCGAGTCTCTTCCTCGTCGTGCCTCCGCACCCCGTCGACGAATCCCTGCGACGCCTGGACCTGCCTCTGCACCCCCTGGACCCGCTTCGGCGATCCCTGGACGAGCTGATGTACGGCCTCGGCCGGCCTCCGCGGGCCCTGGACCTGCTGTTGTGACCCCTGGAGGCGCCTCTGCAAGGCCTGGAGGAGCCTCTGCAAGGCCTGGAGGAGCCTCTGCAAGGCCTGGACCTGCCCCTGTAACGTTGCGACAGCCCGTCGAGGGACCTGCCGGGGGCGCCGCTCAGCCCGCGCCCAGTTGGCGCACCGCCAGCGCGGCGAGGAAGCCGGTGCCGACCCTCAGCGCGTCCTCGTCGACGGTCATCCGAGGCGTGTGGAGGCCGTGCGTGATGCCGGCGGCCTCGTTGCCCACGCCGAGGACCGAAAAGCAGCCCGGGATCTCCTCGGTGTAGAAGGCGAAGTCCTCCGACGCGTACCACATCGGCAGGTCGACGACGCGCTCGGCGCCGACGTAGTCCACAGCCGCCTGGCGGACGAGCGCCGCGGCGGTCTCATCGTTGCGAAGCACCGGGTAGCCGACGACGACCTCGACCTCGCACGTGGCGCCGAACGCCTCGGCCGTTTTCTCGGCCGTTCTCTTGATCAGGTCGTGCGCCTTGAACCGCCAGTCCTCGTCCATCGAGCGAAAGGTGCCGGCCAGCTTGACCTCGTCCGGGATCACGTTCGTCGCGCCGAGCGCTTCGACGCGGCCGAACGAGAGGAGGGATGGGACGCCCGGCGGCCGGTTGCGGCTCACGATGGCCTGGAGCGCCGTCAGAATGTGGGCCTGGACGAGGACCGAGTCCACGAGCAACTCGGGCGCGGCGGCGTGGCCGCCCTGCCCCTTCACGGTCAGGTAGATCTCGTCGGCGCTGGCCATGAAGGTGCCGGCGCGCACGCCGAGCGTCCCGGCCGGGAGGTCCGGAAACACGTGCTGGCCGAAGATGTGGGTGACCGGCCCGTGTCCACCCATGTCGCCGAGGACGCCTTCTTCGACCATCACGCTCGCGCCGCCCGGCGCCTTCTCTTCGCTCGGCTGGAAGACGAGGCGGATGGTGCCCGCGAGGTCGTCGCGGAGCGTGTGGAGGATGCGCGCCGCCCCGAGGAGCATCGCCGTGTGCGCGTCGTGGCCGCAGGCGTGCATCGTTCCGTCGACCTCGGAGCAGAAGTCCAGACCGGTGGCCTCGGTGATCGGGAGCGCGTCCATGTCCGCCCGGAGGGCGACCGTCGGGCCGGGCCGCGCACCCTCGACGTGGGCGACGACGCCCGTCTTCGCGACGCCGGTGATGGGCTCCAGCCCGATCTCGCGGAGCGTCTCGGCGACGAGCGCAGCCGTCTCGTGCTCCTCGAACGCCAGCTCCGGCCGGCGGTGGAGCGCCCGGCGGAGGCGGACGACCTCGGGAAAGGTCTCCTCGGCGAGCTGGCGGACGCGATCGAGCATGGCGGCGGTGCGGTGGTCCGGCAAGGTAGAGCCTCTCGGCTCTCGCCCTGGCCGCTGCCAATGCGCTCCGCCAGCAGGTCAGGCTTCGGGAGCGGCGTCCGCGGTGGACGCCTCCGGCCGTAGCAGCGGAAACAGCAGCACGTCGCGGATGGACGGCTGGTCGGTCAGGACCATCGCCAGCCGGTCGATGCCGACGCCGAGACCGGCGGCGGGCGGCATCCCGTACTCCAGCGCGCGCAGGAAGTCCTCGTCGATCTCGCGCGTGGCCTCGTCGTCGCCGGCGGTCGCCAGCCGGGCCTGGTCCTCGAAGCGAGCGCGCTGGTCGAGCGGGTCGTTGAGCTCCGAGAACGCGTTGCACAGCTCCTTGCCGGCCGCGATCAGCTCGAACCGCTCCACGAGGCCCGGCTTCGAGCGGTGCCGCTTGGCGAGCGGCGAGAGCTCGACCGGGTAGTCCGTGATGAACGTCGGCTGGAGCAACGTCGGCTCGACGGCCTCGCCGAAGATCTCGTCGATGAGCTTGCCCGCGCCCATCGAGTCGTCCACGGCGATGCCCAGCTGGCGGGCGACGTCGGCGATCTCGGCGCGCTCGGCGACGGCGCCGTCGCGGTAGAGCTGGTGGCCGGTCGCCTCGGCGATGGCGTCGAAGATGGGGAGCCGGCGGAAGGGGGCGGCGAAGCTCAGCGTGTGCGTCTCGCCGTCGATGGTGCGCGGCACGTCGGTCGCGCCGTGGACCGCCAGCGCCACGGCCTCGAACATCCGCTCGACGAGGCCCATCATCCAGTCGTAGTCGCGGAAGGCGACGTACACCTCGAGCATGGTGAACTCGGGGTTGTGGAACCGGCTGAGGCCCTCGTTTCGGAAGTCCTTCGCGATCTCGTAGACGCCCTCGAAGCCGCCCACCAGGAGGCGCTTGAGGTACAGCTCGTCCGCGATGCGGAGGAAGAGCGGCATGTCGAGCGCGTTGTGGTGCGTCGTGAACGGGCGCGCGGCGGCGCCGCCGTAGAGCGGCTGGAGCGCCGGCGTCTCGACCTCCACGTAGCCCTGGTCATCCAGGAAGCGCTGGATCGTGCGCACGATCCGGTGGCGCTGGCGGAAGACGTCGCGGACCTCCGGGTGGAGCGCGAGGTCGGCGTAGCGCTGGCGGTAGCGGAATTCGGGGTCCGAGACCTCGTTGTAGGTCGTCGTCTCTCCGGTCGCCTCGTCCGTCACCGTCTTCTCGACCGGGAGCGGCTTGAGCGACTTCGCCAGCAGCACGACGCGGTCCGCCTCGACCGAGACCTCGCCCATCTTCGTCCGGAAGACGGTGCCCTCGATGCCAAGCCAGTCGCCGTGGTCGATGAGGCGCTTGAAGACGTCGTTGTAAAACCCCTCCGGCAGGTTGTCGCGCTTGACGTAGATCTGGATCCGCCCGCTTTCGTCGGCGAGGAAGCTGAAGGCGGCCTTGCCCATCACGTTCTTCGTCAGCATCCGGCCGGCGATGGTCACGCGGAACGGCTCCGGCGCGGGCTCGCCGTCCTCGCCCGGCTGGTGGCGCGCGTCGTCGAAGGCGTCGAGGATGTCGGCGGCGTGGTGCGTCACGGCCCACTCGGCGGCGGGGTACGGGTCGATGCCGGCGGCGCGGAGGGCGTCGGCGTGGTCGCGGCGGACCTGTTCTTGTTCGGTGAGGGCCATCGGGCGGGCGCGGGGCGGGGCCGGAAGATGGACCGGGGACGCGGACCGTGCGCGCCCGGCTCCCGTTCTTCGCGTCGATTCCAGCCCACGGGTGGCGTCTGCCTACAGAGCCAGACCACGTCAGCGGGACGGAGGCCAGTGGTCTTCGCCCAGGAACCACTCGATCGACTCGATGCCCGCATACTCGGCGGGCAGGCCACGTACGACTTCCCCGGCCTCGCCTCGGCCCTCGCACGGTCCGCGTAGGTACACGCCTGGCTCGTCGTTGTGGTACACACACTCGATCTGCTCCGGCTCAGCGAGTCCCATGAAGTGCACTTTGTAGAGCGGTCCTTCACCGAGGTGAGAGTATGTGACGCCGCGGACGACACCTTCTTCAGGGCCGTACGTCGGGTTGATCAGTAGAAACGGGGCGGCGAACCGATCCGTGGCGGGATTGAAGAGATGAACGTGGTGTCCGTCTCGGAGGCAGCACCCGGCCAGCGGGTAGACCCGATAGATCCAGTCGCGAAACCCGTCGCCGTTCACGTCGCGGAGCGTGTCGCCTTGGAAGCCGGTCTGCCCTTCGGTCGCTAGCGAGTCCAGCGAGTGAGTGTCCGGCTCGTAGGCGAACCACGCTGCGTGCACACCTGCAACCCCTGGGAATCTCAGGGACAGGATGTAGGCGTACCGGCGATTCGTGTCGAGGAGTCGCCCGGCGCGGATGCGGAGCGTATCGCTGTCAATGGAGAGCGTGTCCGGCCACCCCGCCCGCTCAAGAGCGGATCGCAAGCGGGCTCGCGAGAACGCGTAGGGATCTCCGTTCCACGCGAGCCACGACATGGAGTCGGCCGGGACCTGCGAGGTCGGTCGGATCGGGGCGGCCGACTCCGGCTGGTGGCAGCCGGCAGCGATGAGCAGGAGAAAGGCGAGGAGGCGCATCGAAGAACGAAAGGCCTCGTGCGAACGACTGCACCCGTCGCTCCCGTTCCTGCGTTACTCCGCCCGGAACACCGCCCGCGCGCTGGCGGGTACGACCCGCCACGCCGCCCTTCGCCCGTGACTCTCGCCGACCTCATCCAGCAATCCCACTTCGTGTCGCCCGCGCAGGAGGCCATCCTGAACGTGGTCGCGACCGACTCGTGGATCGACGGCGAGATGGTTGCGGCGCTCGCGCCGCACGGCATCACGCAGGCCCAGTACAACGTCCTCCGGATCCTCCGCGGCTGTCACCCGGGTCACTACACCTGCTCCGACATCGCCAGTCGCCTTCTCGACCGGACGCCCGACGTGACGCGGCTGCTCGAACGGCTCAAGGCGCGCGGCCTCATTCGCCGCCAGCGGGCCGAGCACGACCGCCGGGTCGTCGAGGTCGAGATCACCGATGAGGGCCTCGCCCTTCTCGCGGCGCTCGACGCGCCCATGGAGGCCGCCCTCACGTGCCTCACGCGCCATCTCACGGACGACGAGTTAGCGACGCTCTCGCGCCTTCTCGAAAAGCTGCGGACCGACCAAGAATAGCGACGGCCCGACCACGCGGGGGGACGCGCAGCCGGGCCGTTCGAAACGGTCTGGGAGAGACTACCAGGCGGGCTGGCCGCGGACGGCCGAGAGCTGGGCCTGGGCGCGGGCGTCCGGCGAGAAGGTGCCGACCCAGACTACGTAGGTGCCGGCGGCGGCCTGCGCGAACGTCACGGCCGGGTTGCTCCCGTTGGCGTCATCGGAGCAGTGCCAGCGGCCGGCGGGGTCCGAGACGAGCATCGTTGTGTCGGAGCCGGAGACGGCGTAGATGGAGAGCGGGCCAGCGCCCTCGACGGTGATCGCGGCCGAAGGACTGCCGTTGGCGATGTAGCCGGAGCAGCCGCTGCCCGGGACCGCGTTGCGGTCGCTGCCGCCGGCCTGGACGGAGGCCGAGACGGCGTCGGCCGAGATCGCCAGCGCGTGCTGCGGGGCAGCGTTGCGGCGGGGCTGGGCCTGAGCCGGGAGGGCGGTGAGGCCCAGGGCGACGAGGGCGAGAGTAAGAAAGCGCATGGCCGTCGGGGAGCGGAGGAGAGCGTGCTACGGCAAAGGGAGTGCCAGGTGCCACGCTCTCCTAGAACGCACGATAGCCCGCCATCATTACCCCCGAATGACCTCGGGAGCGGGCGGCGGCGGGGGAGCGTCGATCACGACGTCGGGCGCCGCTTCGACGCGGAGCGTCGCCTCGGGCTCGTCGCGGCGGTAGTACGTACCCACCCACACTGAGTACGTCCCGGGGCCAGCGTAAACGACAGCCTCGGGGTTGGTGCCGTCGGCGTCGTCGCTGCAGGTCCACGAGCCGTCCGGTCCGAGCACGACGAGCGTGAGGTCGTCCTCGCCCGAGACCGAGACCGCGAGGTCGCCCGTGCTCGCGATGGCCACGGTCGGCCGCTCGCTGATGAACCCGAAGCACGCGTCGCCCTCGACCGGGTTGACGACGGAGCCGCCCGGCCGCACCGTCTCGGTCACCGGCATCTCGTCGAAGGTGAGCCGCGCCGCGGCGTCGCCCGGCCGGATCTCAGCGCCGTCGTAGGTCGCCTCCGACTGGGTCGGCCCGTGGTAGGGGTCGGGGCCGTAGCTGGGCTGAGTAACGACGATCTCGCCGGGTGCCGCCGAGATCGTGGCCTCGACCTCCCCCCCGGGATTCGCGTAGGAGCCGACCCAGGCGAGGTAGGTGCCGGCCTCCGGCGCGTCGATCTGGATGCCCGGATCGAGTCCGTCGGCGTCGTCACTGCAGAACCAGCCGCCGGACGGCGTGCGGACAGTCAGCGTGAGGTCCTCGTCGCTGCTGGCGGTGAGCGCGAACGGGCCGTCGCCGCGGAGCGCGATGGCGGCCGTCGGCGCCATCTCGATGTAGCCCCGGCAGGCCCCGCCCGAGACCGGGTTCTCGGCTGTGGGCACAATTGTGACGTCGGCCGTGTCCACCGCGTCGGTCACCGAGAGCCGGACGGACGGGGGCGTGCCGAGATCGAGCGCGCTGTAGGTCCCCTCCGTGAACGGCTCCGAGACGATGTCATCGAAGCCCTCGAAGTCGTCGTAGAACTCCTCCATCTCGGGTGCGGTCTCGGAGAGCACCAGCATAGAACCGACCGGTTCGGCTTCCATGCTGAACGTGCCGACCCAGGCCGTGTAGGTCCCGCTCGTCGGCTGGTCGATCACGATGGCCGGGTCGGTCCCCCCGAAGTCGTCGTTGCAGTAGACGCGCCCGCTCGGGTCCATGACGACGAGAACGAGGTCGGTGTCGACGGCCGTCGCGGAGATGGCGAGCACGCCAGTGCCGCCATCGGCGTCGTAGGCCACGGCGATCGTCGGCTGGCCGGCGTCGATGTAGCCGGAGCAGAACTCGGGCGGCTCGGGCGTGCCGTGGAGGTCGAGCTCGGGCGCGGGGTCCGGCCCGCCCGCCCGGACGTTGTACGTGAGGGTGCCCTGCGAGGCCTCGAAGCCGCCGATGGCCTCGACCTCGCCCGCCAGCGCCGCCGCGCTGGCGTCGAGCACGGGCGGCGGCGGCGGCGCCCCGGCGAGGAGCGTGGCGCCGGGCTCGGCCGGATCGGGCGAGAACGCCCCGAGCCAGACGGCGTAGCGCCCGGCCGGTGCGTTCGTCATCGCGACGACGGGCGAGACTCCGTCGGTGTCGTCGTCGCACTGCCAGTCGCCGTCGGGCGTGTGGACCGCCAGCGTCGCGTCGAACGTGGCCCGGACCCACAGGCGGAGGTCGCCGCCGCCCCACTCCACCACGACATCGGGCGCCGACGGGTCGACGTAACCGTAGCAGGCCGTGATCGGGACTTCGGTGTGGGCGCGGACATCGAACGTGGCAGACGCCGCGTCCTCCCCGCGCGGTGTGAGGGTCCCCGAGATGGGCGGGGCGTCGGGGGTCATGTCCTGGGCGGCTGCGAGCGGCGCGAGCGTGAGGACGGCGAGGGCGAGAAGGGCGCGAGCCATAGAGGAGACGAGCGAGATCGGGAATGGAATGTCGGGACGAGACCTGGAACGAACCACAGCGGCCGGCTGGAGGAACGAAAAAGAGGCGCTCCGGGCCTCGCCGGGGCGCCTCCGAAGAGAACCGGACGCGCGCCTAGCGCGGGTCGATTTCCGAGACGAACAGCGTCGCCGAATCCATCTCCTCGTTGTACGTGCCGACCCAGATGTCGTAGATGCCGCTCGCGGCCGCCGGGATTACGACGAGCGGGTCGCCGTCGTCAAACGCGTCGTCGTCGCAGATCCACTCGCCCTCGGCCGTGTTGATGAGGAGGGTGGTGTCGGAGCCCGAGACGGCGTAGATGTAGAGGTCGCTCTCGCCCGAGGTGGTGTAGGTCAGCTGGAGGTCGGGGGCTTCGGCGACCCAGCCGAAGTCGCAGCCGGCGATGTCGACCTTGATCTCGCCGCCGGCGGTCATCTCCAGTTCATGGGGATCCGGGAGGAAACCTTCGTCCAGGCTGATGTCGCCGTAGGTGGCGTCGAGCCCGACATCCTGGGCCTGGGCCGAGACCGCCAGCAGGACGATGGCGAGGAGGAGGAGCGTGCGCATGGGAGCGTGCGAGGGAAACAGAGGAAGTCGCCGAAGCTACGCCGCCGATCCAGAGCCGGCGCTCGGGGCACGTTCCGAAAACACAAGAGGCTCCGCCCAGATCGGACGGAGCCTCTTGCCAGATCGTCGGGTCCGTTAAGGGGTGACCGTCGGGACCGCGTTCGTCGTGGCAGCGCCGTCGCCAGCGGCCGGCTGGCGCTCGTCGCGGACGAAGGTGAGCCAGCCCTTCGGGTTGGCCGCGTCGCGGATCGCCTCGAAGTAGGCCGTCTGGAGCCGCTCCGTGATCGGGCCGCGGCTGCCAGCCCCGATGGTGTAGTGGTCCACCGAGCGGATCGGCGTGATCTCGGCGGCGGTCCCGGTGAAGAACATCTCGTCGGCGAGGTAGAGCGCCTCGCGCGGCAGCGCCTTCTCCTCGACCTCGTAGCCGAGGTCGCGCGCGATCTCGATGACCGAGCCGCGCGTGATGCCGGGCAGGATCGACATCGTGCTCGGGGCCGTGTAGAGCACGCCGTCGCGGATGAGGAAGAGGTTCTCGCCCGAGCCCTCCGAGAGGTAGCCGTCCACGCTCAGCGCGATGCCCTCCGAGTAGCCGTTGAGCACGGCCTCCATCTTCATGAGGCTGCTGCCGAGGTAGTTGCCGCCGGCCTTCGCCATCGACGGCAGCGTGTTGGCCGCCGGCCGGTTCCACGACGAGACCTGGACGTCGACGCCGCTGTTGACGGCCTCGTCGCCGAGGTACTGGCCCCACTCCCAGACGGCGACGACGACCTCGACCGGGTTCTTGAGCGGGTTGACGCCCATCGGCCCGTGCCCGCGGAACGCGACCGGGCGGATGTAGCAGGCGTCGAGCCCGCTGTCGGCGATGGTCTCCACGACGGCGTCGCAGAGCGCGTCGAGCGAGTAGCCGAGGTCCATCCGGTGGATCCGGGCCGAGTCGATCAGCCGCGCCATGTGCTCGCGGAGGCGGAAGACGGCCGGACCGCGGTCGGTGTCGTAGGCACGGATGCCCTCGAACACGCTCGACCCGTAGTGGACGACGTGCGAGAGCACGTGGATGGTGGCGTCCTCGTAGGCCACGAGGTCGCCGTTGAACCAGATGCGGGGCTTCGACATGGAGGTGGGGAAAGAGGTGAGGCCGCCTTCCGGCGCTGGCCGCAGCAGGCCGGAGCCCGCGTCGTCACCGGGCCGGAAACGGACGAAAAGGAGTATACGGGGGGCGAACGGACTGAAAGCGCTTCCGGATTCGATCCCCTCCGTCTTCGCGGTCGCCCCGATCCGATGGGCGTTTCCCCTGGACCTCTGCGCCCCGCTGGCGCCCACCGCCAGCGGGGGGGTCTACGCCGACGCCTGCGCGGCCTCCTGGAGCGCGTCGACGAGGTCGAGCTCTTCCCAGGGGAAGCCCTCGCGGCCGAAATGGCCGTAGGCCGCCGTGGTCCGGTAGAGAGGGCGCACCTCGGCGTCGGCGCTGATGAGCCCGAGGCGGGCGATGATGGCGGCCGGCCGGAGGTCCACGGTCTCCTTCACGATCGCCGCCAGCCGCTCGTCGGTCAGGCCGTCCTTCGCCGTCCCGTAGCTCTCGACACGGATCGAGACGGGCTCGGCGACGCCGATGGCGTAGGCCACCTGCACCAGCGCCTCGTCGCAGAGGCCGGCAGCGACGAGGTTCTTGGCCACGTGGCGCGTCGCGTAGGCCGCGCTCCGGTCCACCTTCGAGGGGTCCTTGCCCGAGAAGGCGCCGCCCCCGTGGGCGCCCTTCCCACCGTACGTGTCGACGATGATCTTGCGGCCCGTGAGCCCGGTGTCGCCGTGCGGCCCGCCGATCACAAACGTGCCGGTCGGGTTGACGTGGAGGATCAGGCCGTCGTCGACGAGGGCTTCCGGGAGGACGGCCGGGAGGACGTACTGGCGGACGTCGGCCTTGATCTGCTCCAGCGACACATCTGCGTCGTGCTGGGTCGAGATCACGACGGTGTGGATGCGGCGGGGGGTCCGGCCGTCCTCGGCGTACTCGACCGTGACCTGGCTCTTGGCGTCGGGTCGGAGGTAGGTCATCACGTCGCCAGCCTTGCGGATCTCGGCGAGCCGGCGGACGAGCCCGTGGCTCAGCGTCAGCGCCAGCGGCATGAGCGTGGCTTCGTCCTCGCGCGTGGCGTAGCCGAACATCATGCCCTGGTCACCTGCGCCCTGCTCCTCGTAGAGGCCCGAGTCGTCGTCGACGCCCTGCGCGATGTCGGCCGACTGCTCGTGGATGCTCACGAGCACGCCGCAGCTCCGGGCGTCGAACTGGAGGGTGGGATCGGTGTAGCCGATCTCCTCGATGGTCCGGCGGACGACCTCCTGCACGTCGACGTAGGTGTCGCTCGTGACCTCGCCCGACACCACGACGAGGCCCGTCGTGCAGAGCGTCTCGATGGCGCAGCGGCTCCGAGCGTCGCCCGCGAGGAACGCGTCGAGGAGCGCGTCGGAGATCTGGTCGGCGACCTTGTCGGGGTGGCCTTCGGAGACGGACTCGGACGTGAAGAG
>CAYPVZ010000036.1:0-4697 GCA_964414235.1 uncultured Rhodothermales bacterium
GACGCCATCGAGGCCGAGGGCACCCGCCGCGCCCGCGCCGCCATCGACGCCTCCGACGTCCTCGTCTACGTCGTCGACGCCCGCCTCGGCCCGGACGCCGAAGAGCAGGCCTTCCTGGCCGACCTCGCCGCGCGCCGCCCCGAGCTGGCGGTCGTCCTCGTGGCCAACAAGGCGGACCTCACGGACGCACCGCCCCCGGCCGATCTCGCCGTCTCGGCCCGCGACGCCCTCGCCGACCCGGCCGCCCTCGACGGCCTCCGCCAGTCGCTGCTCGACGCCGTCCACGCCGCCGGGCTGGATGCCGCCGAGAGCAGCCTCGTCGCCGTCAACGAGCGGCACCGCCGCCACCTCGACGCCGCCCGCGCCGCCGTCGGCCGTGCCCGGCGGTCGCTCGACGCGGGCGACGGCGGCGACACGCTCGCGCTCGACCTCCGCGCCGCCCTCCACGAGCTCGGCCTCGTCACCGGCGCCGTCACCACCGAGCACGTCCTCGACGCCGTGTTCTCGCAGTTCTGCATCGGCAAGTAGGGCCGATCCGGCGGCTCGGCCCCGGCCGCCTCGGTCGTGGAGGGGCCCTCCCCGGGAGCGCGGGCCCCCTCCCCGAGAGCGACGCACGCCTCCACAGGAGCGCTGAACCCCTACCTGGGAGCGAAACGAGCCGCCCCAGGAGCAAACCGCCGGTGCTCTGCTCCTGGGCAGGGTCCCTCCGCCTCTGGGTAGGGTCTCTCCGCCTCCGGGCAGGGTCTCTCCGCCTCCGGGTAGGGTCTCTCCGCCTCCGGGTAGGGTCTCTCTGCCTCCGGGTAGGGTCTCTCTGCTTCTGGGTAGGGTCTCTCTGCTTCTGGGTAGGGTCTCTGCGCCTCTGGGTAGGGTCTCTCTGCCTCTGGGTAGGATCCCGCTGCTCCCGGGGAGGGAGTGCCAGAGGTGTTGTAGAGGGGCGCTGTCCCTTCCGACGCTGGTCGTCGAAGGGGACACGGGCTCTCCGGCGCCCTCCAGGCGGGTGGCGTGTCCGCTCGGGCGGGCAGCATCGCCGGGCCCCCTCCGCCCGCGTCGCGGGCTCCTCCTTCCGGGAGGAGGGCGTCGCCGCACCGGCTCTCCCCGCTGCCGGCCGCGGCGATGGCCGCGTATGTTGGCGCCTCCACGCCCCGACCTCATGCGCACACTCCTCCTCCTCGCCCTGCTGGCGACGGCCGCCAGCGCCCAGGACGCCGCCGACTGGCCCGAGGCCGACCCGGCCGACGTCGCCACCATCGACGCCATCATGGCGGCCACCTACGCCGCCATCTCCGGCCCGGCGGACGTCGAGCGCGACTGGGACCGGTTCCGCTCGCTCTTCCTGCCCGGCGCCCGCCTCGTCCCGACCGGCACGCGCCCCGGCGGCGAGGTCGTCGCCAGCGTGCGAGGCGTGGACGAGTACGCCGAGCGCGCCGCCGTCGCCTTCCGCGACGGGCCGATGTTCCAGGGCAAGGGGTTCTACGAGGTCGAGTCCGCCCGGCGCGTCGAGCGCTACGGGGCCGTCGCCCACGTCTGGAGCACCTACGAGAGCCGGCTCGACCCGGACGAGGCGCCCTTCGCGCGCGGCATCAACTCGTTCCAGCTGTTCTGGGACGGCGCGCGCTGGTACGTGCTCACCATCTTCTGGCAGCAGGAGAGCGAGGACCTGCCGATCCCCGCCCCGTACCTGCCGCTCGACGAGTAGCCGCTACGCGGGCTGCGGCGCGAAGCCGACGTGCTCGGCCGCGTTGGCGTAGGTCAGCTTCCAGGCCCGCAGCTTCTCTTCCGAGAGCTCGTTCATCATCCGGTCGATCTCCTCGATCGACTCGTCGATGCCCTGGAAGTGGGCGTCGAACTCGGAGCGGTCGGCGCCCTCGGGCACCCACATCCGCATCACGGCCAGCTGGTTCTTGACCTGGTCGAAGAGCATCTCGCGGATGTCGTGGATGGACCGCTCGCGGATGCGCCGCTGGCGGCGGCGGACGACCCAGAAGATGACGCCGTGGAGGACGCTCACGCCGAGCGCCGTCACCGCCGCGATCTGCCAGACGCCGACGCCGAGCGGGCCGAGGAACGCCGCGGCGCCCCAGACGACGAGCAGCCCGGCGCCGCTCAGCCAGAGCTCGATGTTGTTGATGAAGTGCTTGCCCATGGTGCGTTGAGACGTGGTGGGAGAGACGCCAGGGGCGGGAGAGATCGCCGGGCCGCCGCCCCCATTAAACGCCGGCCCGGATTCGCGCGGAATCTCCGTCTCGGGCCCCAACAGCGGCCTATTCTGTCCACCGTCAGGCACCGCTTCCATGCTCTCTCCGAAGGACTCGTACGACGTCGTCGTGGTCGGCGGCGGGCACGCCGGGGCCGAGGCCGCGCACGCCGCCGCCCGGCTCGGCGCCCGCACGCTGCTCGTGTCGATGAACCTCGACACGCTGGGCGCCATGTCCTGCAATCCCGCCATCGGCGGGGTCGGCAAGGGCCAGATCGTGCGCGAGATCGACGCGCTCGGCGGCCTCATGGGGCGCGTCGCGGACGCGACCGGGATTCAGTTCCGGATGCTCAACCGGGGCAAGGGGCCCGCCGTCTGGAGCCCGCGCTGCCAGAGCGACCGCGCGCGCTACGCCGCCGCCGTCCGCCAGTCGCTCGAAGAGACGCCCGGCCTGTTCTTCCGCCAGGACATGGTGACGGACCTGCTCACCGCCCCGCTGGCGGACGACGTCGCCCGCCGCACGGTCGTCGGCGTGCGGACGCAGACGGGGCTGGAGATCGCCGCCCGCGCCGTCATCCTGACGAGCGGCACGTTCCTCAACGGGACCATCCACCTCGGCGAGCAGCAGTTCGGCGGCGGGCGGGCCGGCGCGCGCGCGGCGGTCGGCCTGAGCGCGTCGCTGGAGGCGCTCGGCTTCGAGATCGGCCGCCTCAAGACGGGCACGCCGCCCCGCATCGACGGCCGCAGCATCGACTATGGCGCCTGCGAGGAGCAGCCCGGCGACGCCGACCCGCGCCCGTTCTCGCACCTCACGGACGCCCTCCCGACCGCGCAGCGCTCGTGCTGGCTGACCTACACCAGCCCCGAGGTCCACGACACGCTGCGGACGGGCTTCGACCGCTCGCCCATGTTCGCCGGGCGGATCGAGGGGCAGGGCCCACGCTACTGCCCGTCCATCGAGGACAAGATCGACCGCTTCGCGGACAAGAGCCGCCACCAGCTCTTCCTGGAGCCCGAGGGCTGGGACACGCACGAGGTCTACGTCAACGGCTTCTCGACGTCGCTGCCGGAGGACGTCCAGACGGCCGCGCTGCGGCAGGTGCCGGGGCTGGAGCGGGCGCACGTCCTCCGGCCCGGCTACGCCATCGAGTACGACTACGTGCCGCCCTACCAGGTCCGCTACACGCTGGAGACGAAGCGCGTCGCCGGCCTCTTCCTCGCCGGCCAGATCAACGGGACGACGGGCTACGAGGAGGCCGCCGCGCAGGGCCTGATCGCCGGACTCAACGCCGCCCGCCAGCTCGGCGGCGCCGACGGGATCGTCCTCGGCCGCGACCAGGCCTACATCGGCGTCCTCATCGACGACCTCGTGGCGAAGGGCACCGACGAGCCGTACCGCATGTTCACCTCGCGCGCCGAGCACCGGCTCCTTCTCCGTCAGGACACGGCCGACCGCCGCCTCACGCGCCTCGGCCGCGCCCTCGGGCTGGCGGATGCCGAGCGCGTGCGCCGCCTCGACCAGAAGGAAGACGCGCTCGCCCGGACGCTCGCCGCGCTGGAGGCGACGAACGCCGATCCCGCCGCCGTCAACGGCTACCTGGAGCGCGTCGGGACGTCGCCCATCGACACGCCGACGCGGCTGGCGAAGCTGGCCCTCCGGCCGGAGGTCGATCTGCAGGCGATGCTGGAGGCGACCGGGCACCGCGCCCTCGTCGTCCCCGGGCCCGGCCTGGAGCGGACGGCGGAGCTGGCGGCCATCGAGCTCCGCTACGCCGGCTACGTCGAGCGCGAGCAGGACCTCGTGGCCCAGATGCGGAGCCTGGAGACGTGGCGCGTGCCCGCGGGCTTCGATTACTCCGCCGTGACGGCCATCACGCACGAGGCCCGCCAGAAGCTCGGCCGCGTCCGCCCCGACACGCTCGGGCAGGCGAGCCGCATCTCCGGCGTCTCCCCGGCCGACGTCCAGGCGCTGATGGTCCTTCTCAAGCGGCACCGCCAGTCCAGCGGCGACGGGGCCGCGGTCGAGGCCGAGCCAGCGGCCTGATCGAATCGTGGCCTTGGTGAACAGCGTTCAGGACTTCCACGAACGCGGCCCGCGCGATCTTGCGCCGCCATGCTGAAGGACCTCCCCATCGCTCTCACGGCCGACCAGCGCGAGACGCTCGACGCCTACGTCGCCGAGGTCGAGCGCGTCAACCAGCGCGTCAACCTCGTCTCCCGGCCCGCCGCCCGCGCCGACATCGAGCGGCACGTCCGCCACTGCCTCGCGCTCGCCACGCGGCCGTTCCCCGAGGGCGCCACCATCGTCGACTGGGGCACGGGCGGGGGGCTCCCGGCGGTCCCGCTCGCCATCGCCTTCCCCACGCTCCGGGTCGTCGCCGTCGACGCCGTCGGCAAGAAGACCGAGGCCGTCAAGCTGTTCGCACGGCGGCTGGAGCTGGAGAACCTGGAGGTCTGGAATGGCCGGGCCGAGGCCTACGACGGGCCCGCCCCGTGCCTCTCG
>CAYPVZ010000036.1:4707-14906 GCA_964414235.1 uncultured Rhodothermales bacterium
GGGGGCGCGCCCGCCAGCGACGGCGCCGGGCCGCCCGGCCTCGTCTGCCTCAAAGGCGGCGAACTGACTGCCGAGATTGCGGAGCACGAAGCCCAGTGGCCCGGCACCACCGTCACCGTCGCCGGGCTGGCGGACGTCCTCGGAGCGGAGTGGGCCGACAAGGCCATCGTCACCGTTACCGACTAAACGAACCGCGCCCGCCGGGTGCGGCCGGCGGGCGCGGGGACAGCGGAGCGGGGATGGAGGTCCGCCAACGAGACTAACGACTTAGTACCGGCGACCGTTTCGCCCGTAGGTCCCGCCAAACCGGTAGCCGGCCGTGACCGTGAACGTCTGGTTGCGCGCGTCGCCGAGCCCGACCCCGTCGTAGGCGTCGGTGAGGCCGGTCGTAAAGCGAAGATCGATACCGAACGGGCCCGACCAGTAGTCGGCCCCGAAGGTGAGACCGATGTCGGTGTTCATCGCGTCGTCGAGGTCGAGGTCTGCCGCATCGCTCAGGTCGGAATCGAACCGGCCACTGATCGGGATGCCGATGGACGGGCCGACGAAGACGCCAGCGTCCGCGTACGGGCTCAGCGGGAGGCCGACGCGGGCGAGGATCGGGATGTCGAGGTAGTCGAACTGGTAGGTCCCCTCATCGATGCCGTCGGACTCCTTGGCTCCCTCCTGGCTGTAGAGCGCCTCGGCCTGGATCGCGAGGCCAGGCGTTGCATCAAAGCGGAGGATGGCCCCCCCGGCAAAACCGAGGCGGGGGTCGAGGCCATCGGCGGAGTCGCCGGATAGGAAGGCGGTGTTGAGGCCGGCACGGACGCCGAACGTGACCTGTGCGTGGGCAGAGCCCGCCAGCAGGAGAGCGGAGAGAGCCGCGAGGGAGAGAATGCGCATGGCAGCGGAAAGAAGGGAGGTGGTGGGAGATCGGGAGAGCGGCGGGGCCGCGCGTCGGAGACGCTACCAAGCCGCGCGCCGCTTCCGCCCGGTCTCACCTCCATCGCCTCTTCAGGGTCCGGACCGAACGGTTTTCGACGACGTGGCGTTGACATTTGGCTGTCACCCGTCCGATCCTGCGGACACGGCTGCCCGCCCCCGTCGTCACCCCCCGCCGCCCGTACGGGCTCCCTGGATGCCGCGCTCCGACCGCTCACTCAACAAGACCGAACGCCTCTTCGCCCTCGTCCTGCTCCTCCAGAACCGGCCGAATATGACGAGCCGCGACCTGGCGGAGCACTTCGGCGTGAGCCGCCGGACGATCTTCCGCGACCTCCGGACGCTCGGCGAGAGCGGCGTCCCGCTGACCTACGCCGAGGAGGGCGGCTACGAGATCCTGGAGGGCTACCAGCTCCCGCCGCTCATGTTCAGCGCGCGCGAGGCCGCGACGCTGCTCGTCGGCACCGGCTTCACCAAGCTCCAGCCAGACGCCAGCCTCCGAACCGATGCCGACGCCGTCGGGATGAAGATCCGGAACGTGCTGCCCGAGCCCGTCCGCGACTACATCGACCGGCTGCAGGAGCGGACCGTGCTGGCGCCGTTCAACGAGCCCACGCGCAACGGGGCCACCGAGGACGAGCAGGGCCTCTGGTTCGAGCTCTCCGAGGCCATCGCCCGCCAGCGCGTCGTCAAGATGACGTACTACGTGGCGAGCCGCGACGAGGAGACGATCCGCGAGGTCAACCCGCTCGGTCTGGTCTACTACTCCGACCACTGGAACCTGATCGGCTACGACCACCTCCGCGGCGACATCCGCAACTTCCGGCTGGACCAGATCAAGCGGCTCCGCACCCGGTTCGACACGTTCGAGTCGCCGGCCGGGTTCGACCTCAAGGAACACCTCCGCGAGCGCGGAACGAGCCCGGAAAACATCCGGATGACGATCCGCTTCCGCGACCGTGCCTGGCGCTGGGCGCGCACGCAGGTCCCGGCCGACATCGAGCAGGAGGTGCCGGTCGGCGACGGATGGACGGAGATCACGTTCGAGTTCGAAAACCTCCGCTACGTGGCCCGCTGGCTGCTCCGCTACGGAACCGACGCGGAGGTCGTCGCGCCCGAAGGCCTCCGCGACGAGGTCGCCAGCCAGGCCCGCGACATCGCGGCGCTCTACGGGGCCGTCCCGGCGTAGCCCACGCTGGGCGCTAGCGGCTGGCGGAGGCACCGGGCGTGGTCCGCAGAACGGGCCGTCGCGGGCGCCGTTCGTGGCGAGCTTTGCCGGGCTCCCCGCTCCCCGCATGCTCCTCGCCCGCCCCGCCGGCCTCGGCTCGTGGTCCTTCATCGTCTCGGACGGGCCGCAGGATGTGGCCCGCGCCCAGGTCCCGACCGTCTTCAGCGGCGGCGGCCTGCTTGTCCGCGGCGTTCCGTTCGGGTTCGTGGCCGAGAGCCGAAAGCGGCTCCGCCTCCTGTTTCAGGGCGTCGACGTCGGCACGGCCGAGCGGAGTGGCTTGCTGGGATTCCGCTACGGCGTCCAGATCTCCGGCGACCTCACCGACGATGGCCAGCCGCTGGCGCTCAGCATCCGCGCCAGCCTCGGGCGACGGACGGCCAGCGTCGAGCTCAGCGGCACACGAATCGGGCGGATCCGCAAGACGCGTCTGTTCCGCCGCGATGCCGAAATCGACCTGCCGGACGCGCTTCCGCTCGCCGTGCAGACGTTCCTGCTCGCGGTCGTCCTGGTCGAGTGGCGGCGCGAGGCGCGGCGGGCGGCGTAGCCCCTCTCCCCCGCGCTCCGGCCGGCCGTGAGCTCACCGGGCGGAACGCGGAGGGAGCGCCCTCTACCGAACGACGACGACCCGGCGAGTCGCCATCGACCGACCGGCCACGGCGCGAACCACGTACAGCCCCGGCGGCAGCGCGCCCGCGGCGAGCGCGAGCGCGCGAGCGCCGGCCGCCAGTGGGCCGTCGTGGAGCACGGCGACGCGCCGGCCGAGCGCGTCGAACGCCGCAACCGTCACGGGCCCGGCCTCCGCTAGCGACACCGTCACGGTGGCCAGGCCGCGCGCCGGGTTCGGCGCCGCCTCCAGCGAAAGCGTACCGGCCGGGTCGGCGCCGGTCGACAGCCCCCCCGCGTCGCTGGCGAGGACGAACTCCCCCAGGTGCTGGAACCCGGAACCGACGACCTCGCCCGACGACGCGTCGTAGGTAGTCGTGAGCGCCGTGAACCCGCCAGCCCCGACAAACTGGCGGTGGTAGACCACGACCGCGCTCGGGTCGCCGATGACGGCCCCGGGCGTCTCGGAGAGCTTGATGCGGATCTCGTTCGTCGGCGTCGTCAGCCGGAACGGCCCTTGCGAGGCCGCGACCCAGCGGTAGCCGGAGACGTTCGCCTCGGCGATCCCCTCGGTCGTCGTCGGCCCGTCGGCGTAGCGCGTCACGGTGACCTGCGCCGCCGCGCCGCTGGCGACCCGCCCCTGCGAGACATTCGAGAACACGAGGTCGACGCCGGTTGCGCCGAAGTCGTAGGTACCCGAGCCGGCCGAGACGGGGACGTCTGCCGTCTCGGCCTCGTAGGTGTCCGAGACCGCGCGGATGGAGGCCCCGCCGACGACGCCGACGAACCCGATGTGCGCCCCCTGCGCCGGCACGCCGACGGCGACGTCCGGTAGCCCGTCGCCATCGACATCGCCGATGGACGCGAAGTCATAGCCGTAGGCCCAGTAGTAGGACGTCGGCAGGTCGGGGAGCGAGGGGTAGACCTCGGCGAAGTCCGGCGCCAGCTGCTGGCCGATGTCGGCGCCACTGATGACGAAGAGGGCGCCCGAGTACGGCGTCGAGTTGGGGGGCGGGAGGTAGTCGTACTGGTTGAGTTGGGCATAGGCCGAGATGCCGATCTCGGTGACCCCGTCGCCGTCGAGGTCCCCGAGCGGCTCGATCTCCCAGCCGTAGAGCCGCTCGGCCTGGCGCTCGTCCTCGATGTAGGTTCCGAGACTGGCCCCGTCGGCACCGCTGAAGAACGAGACCGTCCCGTCGCGGACGTACGTCCCGCCGACGCCCTCGTACGGTGCGCCGACGGCGAGATCCGGCACGCCGTCGCCGGTGAGGTCGGGGAGCCCGCGGAGCGTCTGCCCGAAGTAGCCGTTCGCCTGGGCGTTCCCGCTCTCGAACGTATAGACGTGGCGTCCGTCGGCCCCGTCGAAGACGTACGCCAGCCCGCTCTGGATGCCGTTCGCGTCGGTCGCCAGCACCGCGCTGGCGAGGAGATCGGCGACGCCATCGCCGGTCACGTCGCCGGCCACGACGACGCGGCCGAGGTAGGTCCGCTCCTGCGGCGTCGGCGTCGTGGCGGACCACAGGACGGAGCCGTCGGCACCCGAGAAGGCGTAGATCCGGCCACGGTCGACGTAGGTCGTCGTGCCCTCGGTCACGTCCTCATCGCCCGTGCCGATGACGTAGTCGTCGGTCCCATCGCCGTCGAGGTCGCCGGGCGCGGCGACGTTGAAGCCGAAGGTGCCATTCGCCTCGGCCCGGGGCGACGTGAACGTGCGGATCGTGGCGCCCGTCGCGCCGCTCATGAGGTAGACGCGGCCGGCGAGCGTCTTGCCGTCCACCGACGAGAGATCCGACGCGAGAAAATCGGGGGTCCCGTCGCCGTCGGCGTCGCCCGCCGCTTCGAGGAAGTAGCCGAAGTAGGCCTGCTCGGTCGTCGGCGCTGGAACGGTGAGCAGCACCGCGCCCGTCGCGCCGCTAATGGCATAGACGCGGCCCCGCGCGCCGGCCTCGTACTCGGCCCCGACGAGGAAATCGCCGCGGCCGTCGCCGTCGAGGTCGCCGGTGGCGTCGATCTCGCGGCCGAAGTAGCCGTCGTTCTGGCTGTTCGGGCTGCGGACGGAGTAGTTGGTAGTGACGATCTGCGCCGAGGCGCTGGCGGCGAGCACCGCCAGCAGGACGGGGAGGAGGAGCGAACGTGACATGGGCTGACAGGGAGGGGACACAGAGGGAACCGTACTTCGGGGCCGGACCGGCTCACGCTCCGCCGCGTAGGCTCCTCTCACGACTCTCCATTCCATGCCCGTCCTCGACGACGTCGCCCCGTTCCCCGGCCTCACGCCCGAGGCCCTCGACTTCCTCCGCCAGCTCCGCGAGCACAACGACCGCGAGTGGTTCCGCCCGCGAAAGGCCGTCTACGACGACGAGCTCCTGGAACCCATGCGGATGCTGGTCGCCGACCTCAGCCGCCGGCTCCCGGAGCGCGGCCTGCCGCTGACGGGAGACCCGCGCAAGGCTGTCTTCCGGATCTACCGCGACACGCGGTTCTCGAACGACAAGACGCCCTACAAGACCCACGTCGCGGCGGCGCTCACGCGCGGGGCCGACCGCCGGGCGCCGGGCGCGCTCTACGTCCACGTCGAGCCCGGGGGCACGCGCGTCGGCGGCGGATTCTGGCGGGCCGACACCGCGTTCCACCGCCGCGGGCGCCAGCGGCTGGCAGCCGACCCCGAGCCGTTCCTCCAGGTGGTCGAGAGCGTCGAGGCCGCCGGGCTGGAGCTGTCGTCCGCTGGGTCGCTGCTGACGCGGATGCCGCGCGGCTTCGAGGACGCCCGCGACAACCCGGCCGCCGACTACTTCCGCTGGCGCGGCGGCTTCGCGGCCTCGCGCACCGACATCCCCGACGACGCCGTGCTCACGCCAGCCTTCACCGACCTCGTGGTCGAGACGGCCGAGGCGCTCCGCCCGCTCTTGGAGTACGGCTGGGCCCTGGTCGACGAGGCCGCCGCTGACAAGCGGTAACGGCGGGCCGCTCTACCCGCGCCCAGCGCGCGACGCCCCGGGCGCGGTCGAGCCGTTCGGCGAGAGCGAGTGTGCCCCCGGCATGAGGGAGGCGCAACGCACGGGCCCGGAGGGCGCAGAGCGTATCGGCGATCCGCGGCCGCCAGGGCATACACGTCGGCCTGTAGGCTTCCGACCTGCACCTGGAAGGCCATGGAGCGCTCGCCTGGGCATCCCGCCCGCGCCGGGCTGGCGTTACCCTCCAGCCGATTCCTTCCCCACGCGCTCCCACATGCGACGCCTCTTGCTTTTCGTGCTCGCGCTCGGTGCCCTCCCCGCGTCCGCACAGGACGTCTCCGGCATCGACCTCGAGAACATGGACCCGACGATCCGCCCCCAGGACGACCTGTTCCGCTACGTCAACGGCCACTGGCTCGACACGGCCGAGATCCCCGCCGACCGCTCGCGCTTCGGCTCGTTCGACATGCTCCGCGAGGCCTCGGAGCAGAACGTCCGCACCATCATCGAGGACGCCGCCGCCGGCCGCGTCTCGGACGCCGACGCCGCCCGCATCGGCGCCTACTACACGGCCTACATGGACTCAGCGCGCGTCGAGGCCCTCGGCCTCGCGCCGCTCCAGCCCGACCTCGACCGGATCGACGCGGTGACGTCGGTCGAGAGCCTCGTCCGCTACTTCGCCGGCAACCGGGTCGGCTTCGGCCCTGCGCCCGTCGCCGGCTACGTCGGCGTCGACGCCCGCAACTCGACCCGCCACCGGTTCAGCATCTCCCAGTCGGGCACCGGGCTGCCGGACCGGAGCTACTACGTCGAGGACCGCTTCGCCGATGCCCGCGCCGGCTACCTCTCCTACCTCGAGCGGCTCTACGAACTGGCAGGCTGGGACGGCGGCGCCGCGGCGGCCCGGACCGTCCTCGACGTCGAGACGAAGCTGGCCGAGGACCAGTGGACGCGGATCCAGAACCGCGACCCCGAGGCCCGCTACAACCCGATGGCCTTCGCCGACCTCGTCGCGACGTACCCGAACGTCCACTTCGACGTCCTCGCCGACGAGATGGAGCTGGCGGGCCGCCTCGACACGGTCATCGTCGGCCAGCCGTCGTTCCTCGCCGGGCTCGACAGCCTGATGACGGAGATCCCGCTGGCGGACTGGAAGACGTACGCCCGTGCCCGCGCGCTCTCGGAGGCCGCGTCCTACCTCCCGGCCGCCTTCGGCGAGGCCAGCTTCGACTTCTTCGGCCGCACGCTGAGCGGCGCCGAGGCCGACCGCCCGCGCTGGAAGAAGGCCGTCGGCGCGACCTCCGGCGTGCTCGGCGAGGCCGTCGGGCGCGTCTACGTGTCGCGCCACTACCCGCAGGCCGCGGCCGACCGGATGGCCGACCTCATCGAGAACCTCCGCGAGGCGTTCCGCCAGTCCATCACCGGCAACCCGTGGATGAGCGAGGCGACCAAGGCCGAGGCGCTCGACAAGCTCGAGCACTACACCTACAAGATCGGCTACCCCCAGGAGTGGGAGGACTACTCGGCCCTCGACTTCTCGGCGACCGACCTCGTCGGCAACGTCCGCCAGGCGCGCGAGTGGGGCCTCGAAGACAACCTCTCGAAGCTCGGCGAGGCGCCGGACCGGACCGAGTGGGGCATGACGCCGCAGACGGTCAACGCGTACTACAATGCCGCCTTCAACGAGATCGTCTTCCCGGCCGCCATCCTGCAGCCGCCGTTCTTCAACGTCGAGGCCGATGACGCCGTCAACTACGGCGGCATCGGCGCCGTCATCGGCCACGAGTTCTCGCACGGCTTCGACGACTCGGGCAGCCAGTACGACGCCGTCGGCAACCTCCGCGACTGGTGGACCGCGGCCGACCGGACGGAGTTCGAGGCCCGCGCGGACCGGCTCGTCGCCCAGTACGACGCCTACGCGCCGTTCGACGACGCCAACGTCCAGGGCCGGCTCACGCTCGGCGAGAACATCGGCGACCTCTCGGGCCTGACCATGGCCTACCGCGCCTACCAGATCTCGCTCGACACGGACGGCGACGGCACGGTCTCGGCGGACGAAGAAGCCCCGGTCCTCGACGGGTTCACGGGCGACCAGCGGTTCTTCCTGGGCTGGGCCCAGGTCTGGCGCATCCTCCACCGCGACGCCTACCTCCGCCAGCTTCTCCAGGTGGACTCGCACAGCCCGGGCCAGTACCGCGCGAACGGCCCGCTGAGCCACATCCCCGGTTTCTACGAGGCCTTCGACGTCCAGCCCGGCGACGCCCTCTATGTCGCGCCGGAGGACCGGATCGTGCTCTGGTAACCGACCGGTTCGGCGATCTCCAGCGGGCTCCCTCCACAGCGAGGGGGCCCGCTTTCGTTTCGGGCCAGCGCGCTGGCGACGCGCGCCGCCAGCGGGACGTCGGGGAGTTGGACACACGGCCCACTACGTGAAGCCCGCGTGGAGCCACGCGTCGCATCTCCTCGAATCCACGATTCTGGAGCCGGAAGCGCTTTTTGTTCGATGCCCCCCTTGCACGGTGGGGCGATCCTGCCTCTACCTTGATGCCGACGGCCTTCCTGCCCGACCCACTCTCGTGACCCGTACCCCCCACATCGTCCTCCCGAACATGGCCATGTGTGCCATGGGGATGATTATGTGCATGGCCCACACGGGTCGGGAGCGGTCGCGCCACGGGCGCCGGTAACACACCGGACAGCCTCTTCAGCAACCCCCTCCCGGCCCGGCCAGGAGGGGGTTTTCTCATTGCCCCTCTCCGCCGCCCGAGGCCCCAGCCCCCCCTCGCCATGAGCGACCGCACCCTCCACTTCGACACCCTCCAGCTCCACGCCGGCCAGACGCCGGACCCGACGACGCACGCCCGCGCCGTCCCCATCTACCAGACCACGTCCTACGCGTTCGACGACACGGGCCACGCGGCCCGCCTGTTCGGCCTGGAGGAGTTCGGGAACATCTACACCCGAATTATGAACCCGACGACCGACGTGTTCGAGCAGCGCATCGCCGCGCTCGAAGGCGGCGTCGCCGCCCTCGCCGTGTCGTCGGGACAGTCCGCGCACCTCGTCACGTTCACGACGCTGGCCCAGGCGGGCGACAACATCGTCGCCTCGAGCCGGCTCTACGGCGGCACGTACGCGCTCCTCAAGGTCTCGCTCGGCCGCCTCGGCATCGAGGCGCGCTTCGTGGACGAGGAGACGCCGGAGGCCTTCGAGGCGCTGGCGGACGAGAACACGAAGGCCTTCTTCGCCGAAACGCTCGGCAACCCGGACCTCACGGTCCCCGACTTCCGAGCGCTGGCGGACGCCGCGCACCGGGTCGGCGTCCCGCTCGTGGTCGACAACACGTTCGGTCAGGGCGGCTACGTCGTCCGCCCCATCGAGCACGGCGTCGACATCGTGACGCACTCGGCCACGAAGTGGATCGGCGGCCACGGCACCTCCATCGGCGGCGTGATCGTGGACTCGGGCAACTTCGACTGGCGCAACGGCCGGTTCCCCCTCTTCACCGAGCCCAACGAGGCCTACCACGGGCTCGTGTTCTCGGACGTCTTCAACCCGGAGAGCGACCTCGGCAACATCGGCTTCGCCATCCGCGCGCGCGTCGAGGCGCTGCGCGACCTGGGGCCGGCGCTCTCGCCGTTCAACGCCTTCCTGCTGCTCCAGGGCGTCGAGACGCTCTCGCTTCGCGCGCAGCGGCACCAGGAGAACGCGGTGAAGGTCGCCGCGTGGCTCGACGCGCACGACGCCGTCGAGTGGGTGTGGCACCCGTCGCTGGAGAGCCACCACTCGCACGAGACGGCCAAGCAGTACTTCCGTGGGGGCGCCTTCGGCAGCGTGCTCTCGTTCGGCATCCGCGGGGGGAAGGAGGCTGGCCAAGCCTTCATCGAAGCCCTCGAGCTGGCGAGCCACCTCGCCAACGTCGGCGACGCGAAGACCCTCGTCATCCACCCCTCCAGCACCACCCACCAGCAGCTCTCGGACGCCGAGCAGCGCGCGGCCGGCGTCAAGCCGGAGCTCATCCGCGTCTCCGTCGGCCTCGAGTACATCGACGACATCCTGGCCGACTTCGAGCAGGCCTTCGCCAAGACGCTCGTGGCCGCCTGACCCCCGGCCGGCCCTGTCCGGTCCGCCCCGGTGCGTGGTGAAGGCACCGGGGCGGGCGCGCGAGCGGACGCGGCTGGCCGACCTGTCCGGGTGGCGAAGTGGCCAACGCGGCGGTCTGCAAAACCGCTATTCGCGGGTTCGATTCCCGCCCCGGACTCCATGCCCCTCACCGCTCCCATGTCTTCCCCCCCGCCCGTGGCGCTCGCCTCCGACGCGAGTGCCACGGGTGTACTTCAGACCCTCCGCCTCGGGCCGTTCACGACCGAGGGCGGCGCCCGCCTCCCCGACGTCACGGTCGCCTTCCGCACGTGGGGCACGCTCGATGCCGACGCCACGAACGCCGTCGTCGTCTGCCATGCGCTCACTGGCGACACGGACGCCGCCAG
>CAYPVZ010000037.1:0-14756 GCA_964414235.1 uncultured Rhodothermales bacterium
ATCGATCAGCGCTCCGTCCGTCGTTCCGGCGCCGCCGAGGCGATCCACGACGAGACCGCCGCGCAGGATCAGGACCTCGCCGGTCGCGCCCTCGATGACGTAGAGCGCCCCGTCGGGCGTGGCGGCGATGGCGCGGGCGTCCTCGAACATCGCGCCCTCGGACCGAACGGCCGGTGCCAGCCCTGCGCAGCTGGCGACGAGCACCGCCAGCGCGAGCAGAGCCGCCGCCTTCACGAACTCGCCAGCCGGCGAAGGCCCTTCTGGCCGATGTCGCGTCGGAACGTCTTGCCCTGAAACGTGACCGCATCGGCGGCGGCGTAGGCGGCGTCGAGGGCCTTAGCGAGCGTGCCGCCGAGGCCGGTGAGCCCGAGGACACGCCCACCGTCCGTGACCGTCGCTCCGTCGCGGTCTGCCGTGCCCGCGTGGAAGACGAGCGCGTGATCGGCGGCGGCCTCCAGCCCGGCGATCGGGAGCCCCTTCTCGTACACCATCGGGTAGCCCTGCGACGCCAGCACGACGCACGCCGCAGCGCCATCGGAGACCTCGACCTCTGCGTCCGCCAGTCGGCCGTGAGCGACGGCCTCCACGAGGTCGAGCGGGTCGGACGCGAGCAGCGGGAGCACGACCTGCGCCTCGGGGTCGCCGAAGCGGCAGTTGAACTCGACCACGCGCGGCGCCCCCAGGCCGTCGATCATCAGCCCGACGTAGAGGACGCCGCGGTACGCCATCCCCTCGGCCCGCATCCCGTCCAGCATCGGCCGGACGACCTCGTCCTCGACGCGCTGGCGGACGGCCTCGGTGACGACCGGCGCGGGGGCGTAGGCCCCCATGCCGCCCGTGTTGGGGCCGGTGTCGCCGTCCCCGATTCGCTTGTGGTCCTGCGCCGCCGGGAGGAGCACGTAGTCGGTCCCGTCGGTCACGACGAAGACGCTGGCCTCCTCGCCCTCCAGGAAGTCCTCGACGACGAGCGTCGCGCCGGCCGCTCCGAAGGCGCCTCCGAGCATGTCGCCGAGCGCGGCGTGCGCGGCGTCTCGGGTCTCGGCCACGACCACGCCCTTGCCGGCCGCCAGCCCGTCGGCCTTGAGGACGACCGGAAGCGGGTGGGCGTCGATGTAGGCGCGCGCCGCCACCGACTCGGCCGCGCCGAACGTCATCGACGCCGCCGTCGGGACGCCGAACCGGGCCATCGCCTCCTTGGCGAACGCCTTCGACCCTTCCAGCTGCGCCGCGGCGGCCGACGGCCCGAAGACGGCGACGCCCGCCTCGTCGAGACGGTCCGCCAGTCCGGCGACGAGCGCGGCCTCAGGCCCGACGACGACGAGGTCGACCGCGCGGTCGTGGGCCAGCGCCACGAGGGCGTCGATGTCCTCGGCGCCGACCGGGAGGCACTCGGCGAGCGCGGCGATGCCGGGGTTGCCGGGGGCGCAGAGGACGCGGGGCTGGCGGGGGCTTCGGGCAAGGGCGTGGACGAGCGCGTGCTCGCGCCCACCCCCGCCGACGACGAGAACGGTCACGGATCGGGAAGGGTGCGGAGCGAAAAGATACCGGCCGCGTATAGGGGCGCCCCTCCCCCCGCTCGCCTTGTCTCTGCTCGCGCTCGCGCTCGCCCTTCTCGTCCAGATCCCGGCTCCTGCGGACACCACCGACGCCGCCGAGGACGAGATCTCCGATGCCTCGGATGTCGTCGCCGAAGCGGGGACGTACGACACCACGGAAGACGACCGGCCCGGCCTCCGCTTCCGCCCCCGCATCGCGCCGTCCGCGCTGTACTCGTCGAACCGGGGAATCGGCATCGGTGGCGGCGTCGGCATCCGCAACATCGGGTGGACAGGGAGCGACGTGACCGTCGACCTCCGGCTCCAGCAGCGCTACCAGAGCGCAGACGTCACGCTCTTCACGGCCGACCCGTTCGATACCCAGCTCCATGCGCTTGTCTCCGTCGGCGCCTCGACGACGGAACGGCGGCGCTACTACGGACTCGGGCCGAACACCCTGCCCACGAGCGAGATCAACCTGTTCCACGACGCCGCGCAGGCCGAAGTCCGCGTCGGCTACTACCCCCTGGGCACGACGGCGATCTACCTCCAGCCCGGCCTCCGCTTCCTCTTCGACCACTCGGGCGGCGTCAACCCGGACGGGGCGGGGACGCTGGACGACCTCCCCGACGAGAAGTCCCGCGAGGCCGTCGAGGTCGCGGCGGACGTGAACCGCTACGGCCTCTCGGCCGGCCTCGAGCTGGCGACCGACCTCCGCGACTGGCCGGCGTACCCGCGCCGGGGGTTCTACGGCTCGATCGAGCACCGCCGCTTCTTCGCCCTCGACGAATCGAAGCTGACGACCTCACGGTACGCCGCCACGGCCATCGGCTACCTCCCCATCCGGGGCCGGACGACTGTCCTCTTCCGCGCCGTCGGCATCCTCACACGCAGCGGCGACGCCAACGACGACGGGGTCGAAGACGCGATCCCCTTCTACTACCTCCCGACGCTCGACGACCGCGTGGCGACGGCGTTCAAAGAGGACCGGCTGACCGGGCGCGACGTGGTCTCCGCCGGCGCGGGCATCCGCGCGCCGATCTTCGACTTCCTCGGCGTCTACGGCATCGACGGCGTGGCGATGGCCTACCTCGGCAACGCCTACGACAACGTGTTCGAGCAGTTCAAGCCGGCTATCTCGTTCCGGGAGGACGCGGCCCTCGACGCCAACGGGCAGGCGGCGCTCCGGCCGTCGCTGGCGCTGGGGCTGGGGCTCGTGAACCTGGACAAGGAGCGCGTCGTCCTGGGCGGGATGCTTGGGATCGGGCCCGGCGGCGTGACGCTGGCGACGCTCCGTGTGGCCTACGACCTCAGGGACGCCCGCCCGCTGTTCCGGTAGGTCCACGCGGAGGCTTCGGAGCCGGGCGTTGACCGCTTCCGGCCTTCGAAGCTCTCCCCCGAACCCCGCCCCTTTCCCCGGGTCTTCGGCCCGGCCGCCAGCGCCCGGCGGCTACCTTCCCGCCCGTCCCCCCCCGGCTCCCTGCCCGTGCCCTTTTCCCAGGCTCCCCGCTGGCTGTTTGCCCTGAAGGGGGTGCTGGCGGCCGTGGTCGTCGTCGCCCTCGTCCGTCTCGCCGATCCGGCGGAGGTCCGCCATACCATCGCCACGGCCGACCTCCGGCTGGCGCTGGCGGCGCTCCTGTTGGTGCCGGTCAACATCGGGCTGGAGACGTATCGGTGGTGGCGGCTGGTTCGCAGGCTGGCGCCGGAGGTCCGCTACAACGAGGCCCTGCGCGCCGTCGTCGGGTCGTATCCGCTGGGACTGCTAACGCCCGGACGCGTCGGCGACTATGTGGGGCGGGCCGTCTTCCTTCGGGCCGTACCCGGCGGTGTCTCTGCGGCGCTCACGTTCGGCGAGCGGATGGCGACGCTGGCGGCGTGCCTGGCCGGCGGGCTCCTCGCGCTGAAACCGTTCCTCGACGCCCAGGTCGCTCCGTCGCCATTGTGGGCGGCCGTGACGGGGGTCGGACTGGTGGCGACAGGTGCGCTGGTGGCCGGCATCCTCTTCCCCAGCCTCGCACGAACGACGCTGGCGACGGTACTCCCCTTCGACCGCGTCCGCCGGGCGGTACGCGCCTTTGACGAGATCCCTCAGGAGGAGGGTGCGGCACTGCTGGCGCTCTCGGCGATCCGCTACGTCGTGTTCTCGGGCCAGTTTGTGCTGCTCGTCCACGCCCTCGCGCCGGAAGTGCCGCTGCTCGGGTCCGTCGTCGCGGTGGCCCTGGTGTTCTTCTCCAAGAGCGCGATCCCGCAGGTAACCCTGGGCGACCTCGGCATCCGCGAAGGCGCCGCTGTCTACTTCCTCGCAGCCTACGGCGTCGACGCGGCGGCGGCGCTCGACGCCTCGCTGGCGCTGTTCGCGGTGAACCTCGTGCTGCCGGCACTGCTCGGCGTCCCGCTCCTGCTCCGGCTCCAGCCCAGCCGCCAGCTTCGCGAGCAGCCCGACGAGCGGGATGAACCCGGTGAGCCCGCGCCCGTCCGCGTCCGCGCATGACAGCGGTCTGGGGACTCATCCTCGTCACGCTCGGCGCGGCCTACGCGGCGCGCCTGCTGAGCTGGGCCGTCGGCCTCCGACGCGAGATGGACCGGACCGACGCGCTCCCGATCCCCCCCGAAGTGGCGCTTCCATCGGTGACCGTCGTCGTGCCAGCACGCGACGAGGAAGACATGATCGGTGCGTGCATCGACTCGATCCTCGCCTGCGACTACCCCCACGGAAAGCTGGAGGTCATCGTCGTCGACGACGACAGCGCGGACCGCACGCCGGGCGTGGTGCGCGCGCGGATGGCACAGGCCCCAGCGCTCGCGCTGGCCGGCGACGAGCTGGCGGAGGACGAGCGCGGCGAGGCCGAGGGCGAAGGCCGGCTGCGGCTGGTCCGCATCCCCGAGAACCGGCGGCGGTCGCGGGCCCATAAGAAGCGGGCCATCGAGAAGGCCATCGTCCACGCCCGCGGCGAGATCATCCTGACGACGGACGCCGATTGCACGGTCGATTCGGGCTGGGTGCGCGCGATGGCGGCCCAGTTCGAGGGCCCCGAGATCGCGTTTGTCTCCGGACCCGTGACCTACGAGATCCTCCCGACTGACGGCCTGTTCGTCCGGCTCCAGGCGCTCGACTTCTTCGGAACGATGGCGTGCGCGGCCGGGGCCATCGGCATCCGCCGGCCGCACCTCGCGAATGGCGCCTGCGTGGGCTACCGGCGGGAGACGTTCGAGGCCCTCGGCGGCTTCTCGGGCATCGACCACGTCACGAGCGGCGACGACGAGCTGCTGCTCCAGAAAATCGCCTACACGACCCCGCTCGACGTCCGCTTCTGCGCCGACGCCCGCGCGCTCGTGACGACGCAGCCGGTCCGGACCGCAAAGGCGTTCGTCCACCAGCGGAAGCGGTGGGCGTCGAAGAGCCTGAACTACCCGGCGCCACTCAAACGGATGCTGATCGTCCTCGTCGCCTTCTTCTTCGCGTTGACCGCGACGCTGCTCGCGCTCCCGTTCGTGCCGGCGCTCGGGCCGTGGCTGCTGGCGGCGCTCGCGCTCAAGGCCCTCGGCGAGCTGCCCGTGCTGCTGCCCGCCGCGCGCCGCTTCCGCCAGCGGCACCTCATCTGGACGTACCCGCTCCACCTGCTGGTGCACGGCCCGCACTCGCTGTTCGTGGGCATCTTCGGCCCGCTCGGCGGGTTCGAGTGGAAAGGCCGCCGGCTCGACCAGTAGTCGCGAGTCCCTGCGTCTCAACAGTCTCTTCGGGCAGATGTCGCCATCTTGCGGCGTGCCTGCCCTGCTCCGCCTCCGCGATTCGTTTCTCCCGCGCGCCCTCGGTCCGCTGGCGGGCGCGGTCGTCCGGGGCCCGGCGTGCGACGCGGCCGGCCGCCCCCTCCTCTACCTCACGATCGACGACGGGCCCGACGCCGACGGCACGCCGCGCTGGCTCGACGCGCTCGACCGCCACGATGCCCGAGCCGTCTTCTTCGTCTCGGCCCCGAAGGCCGAGGCGCACCCGGACCTGATCCACGCGCTTCTCGACGCCGGCCACCGGATCGCGAGCCACGGCGACGCGCACGTCAGCGCGTGGCGCCAGTCCGGCGCGGCGACACGGGCGGGCTTCGCGCGGGCCGAACAGGTACTCACCGAGAGTACGGGCGCGCCGGTGCAGGACGTGCGCCCGCCCTACGGCCGGATCACGCCGGGGCTGATTCGCTGGGCGCGGTCGGGCCAGCGGCGGCTCGTGCTGTGGGACGTCATGCCGGGGGACTTCCTCCCGCGCTCGCCCGACCAACTGGCGGACGAGATCGTGGCACTCGCTCGGCCCGGATCCATCGTCGCGCTCCATGACGGGCCCCCCGCGCAACGCGCCGTCGCGGCGCTGGACCTCGCGCTGCCCCGGCTGAGGGCGGCCGGCTGGCGGCTCCCGGTGCTGCCATGACCCTCGCGCTCGCCGTCATCTTCGGAGCCTACCTCGCCGTCCTCGGAGCCATCTCCCTGCGGACCCGGATTCCGCGCGCCACCGCCCGGTTCGCAACCGACGCCGACCTCCCGACGGTCGCCCTCGTGGTCGCAGCGCGCGACGAGGAGGCCTGCATCGCACGCTGCCTGGATGCGCTCCTCGCCCAGGACTATCCGGCCGACAAGCTGACCGTCGTCGTCGCCGACGACCATTCCACAGACGACACCGCGCGCATCGTCCAGCAGATCGCCGCCGCGCGCGACGGCCGCCAGCCGGCGCTCCGCTACCTCCGCGTGCCCGACCCGACGGACCACGTCCGTGGCAAAGCGCTCGCGCTCCACACGGCGTTCGAGGCCGTCGACGCTGACGTCGTCCTCATCACCGACGCCGACTGCGCACCGGTCCCGACCTGGGCACGGACGATGGCCCACGTCTTCGCGGATGACGGCGTCGGCATCGCCTGCGGGTTCGCGCGGATCGAGACACGGGACGGCCACGCCTTCGACCGCGTCCAGGCGCTCGACTGGTCGCTCCTGCTGACGGCCGTCAGCGCCGCCGCCGAGGCCGGCGTTCCGGCGACCGGCATGGGGAACGCCATGGGCGTTCGCCGCGCGGCCTACCTCGCCGTCGGCGGCTACCCCGCGCTGCCGTTCTCGGTGACGGAGGACTTCACGCTCGTCCGCGCCGTCGTGACGCGGACCGACTGGCACGTCCGCTTCCCCCCCGACGCCGCGTCCGTCGTCTGGACGCTCCCCGCCGACGGGATCGGCGCGACATACCGCCAGCGGCGGCGGTGGGCACGTGGCGGCCTCGGCAACGACCCGTGGGTGCTCCCGCTGTACGTGCTCCTCTGGGCCGTCCACACGTTCCTGATCGCAGGGCTGGCCATCGCGCCCCTTGCCGGACTGGCGGCGCTCGCGGTGAAAACGCTCGGCGACGGACTCGCGCTCTCCGCGGCGGCACGGCGCGTAGGGGGGCGCGTGCGGCTGCTCCCGCTGCTCGCGACGGTCGCGTTCGTGACGGGCTATCTCGTCACGCTCCCGTTTTCGATGGCGCTCCAGCCCCGCATCGGCTGGAAGGGACGGCACCACTGAGGGATCCCGGCAGGGTCGGCGCCCGTCCCTCGGCCCCCTGACGCCGACCCCATGCCCTCTGTCGACCACACCGCCCGCCACGCCCGCCGCCATCCCCTGGAGACGCTCGGACGCGTCGGCTATGCCGTCAAAGGCGGGCTCTACACCCTCGTCGGGCTGCTCGCACTCGATGCCGCGCGCGGGGGCGGCGACCCCGAAGGGCAGACGGGCACCTTCGAGGCCATCGCGCAGACGGCGTGGGGGCCGGCCGTCCTGTGGCTACTCGTCGTCGGGCTGGCGGCGTACGCGGCGTGGCGCGTAGCGCTGGCGATCACTGACCCCGAGGGCGAGGGCGACGACGCCAAGGGCCTCGGCAAACGCGCGTTCTACGTCGTCTCGGCGTTCGCCTACGGCGGACTGGCCTACTCGGCCTACCAGGTGGTCTCCGGTGCCGGGGCAGAGGGGGGCGGCACTGAAGACCGGGCGCGGACCCTCCTGGGACTCCCGGGCGGACCGTGGCTCGTGGGAATCGCCGCGCTCGGCCTTCTCGGCTACGGCGTCTGGCAGTTCATGCGAGCCTACCGTGCGTCATTCATGGACCACTTCGATTTGGAAGGAATCGCGGCTCGCCGTCGCGACTGGGTACGCCGCGCTGGGCAGTGGGGGCTGGCGGCGCGCGGCGTCGTGTACCTGCTCGCGGGCGGGTTCATGGCGCAGGCCGCCCTCGCCGCCCGCCCCGACGAGGCTGGAGGCCTCGATCAGGCGCTCGGCACGCTCCAGCGTCAGCCTGCCGGCCCGTGGCTACTTGCAGCGGTCGCAATCGGGCTCGTGATGTACGGTGTTTACTGCGGCGTGAACGCCGCCTATCGGCGATACGAGGGACAGTAACGCCTAACGTCTAGTCGCCAGGGACCCTGTCGGGGCAAGTCTACCCGAAACAAGGGCGTAGGTCGTATCTTGCGATCCCCAGCAACAAGGGATCGCCCCTTATCCCCATGCCCCGCTCCAAAGGTGTTATTCGCATCGATTCCGAGAGCACACACGGATGGCAGGTCCGAGTGTATCGCCACGGGAAAACCTACTCGAAGCTCTTCTCCGACAAAAAGTGCGGAGGCCGCGAGGAGGCGTTCCAGGAAGCTCAGGCCTACCGTGAAGACCTGAAAGACGAGGTCGCTCAGCTTCCGGAGGCGGCCCCCCGCCGCCGCCTCATCAAGCGCAACAAAGGCAACACGAGCGGCGTGGTCGGCGTCTCGCGGACCTACAAGCGTGACCGCCGTGGCATCCGCCACGAGGTCTATGCCGTCTCGTGGAACCCCGAGCCCGGCGTCGCCCGCGGCACGTCGTTCTCCATCAAGCGCTACGGCGAGGACACGGCGTTCCGCAAGGCCTGCGAGTTGCGGTGGGCCAAGATGAAAGAGATCTACGGCGACCGCTACGACGTCTCGTCATACATGGATCTCTACCGTCAGAAGGCTGCCGTCGACGAGAAGGCCGAGCGCCGTTTCCGCGCCAAGGGCAACGTCTAGCGCGCCCGGAGCGACTGGCGGACGGCCTCGACGAGGGCCTCGACGGGCATCGTTCCGTCGAGGCTCAGCGCACCTGTGGGCGGCTCCAGGGTCGCGAGCTGGCTGGGCAACAGGTCCAGGCCCGCGACGTGCCCCTGCCGTTCAGCCAGACGGGCCGCCAGCACGGCCTCCGGCACGTCGAGCCAGACGAGGACGACGTCCGGCCGGTCGGCCCCGAGGATGTCGCGGTAGGCTGCCTTCAGCGCCGAGCAGGCGAGGACCATCGGCGGGCCGCCCTCGGCGCGCTGGCGGACGAGCCGGCCGAGGCGGGCCAACCACGGCGCCCGGTCCGCGTCGGTGAGGCCCTCGCCCCGGCCGATCTTGGCGAGCGACGCCGCATCGTGGTACGCGTCGGCGTCCTCGAAGGCCCAGCCGAGCGCGTCCGCCAGCGCGCGGCCGACGGTCGTCTTGCCGGCGCCGGCCACGCCCATCACCAGTACGACACGCGCTGTCACGGAGGGTTCGCAGAGGAGGAGGTTCCGTGTGCGTACTCTGGCGACGTCTCCCCGGTCCCCGCCGTGTCGTCCCGCCGGATCGTCCGCCTCGCCCTGCTCCTCGCCATCGGCGCCATCGTCGGGCTCGTCCTCGTGGACGTGCTCGGGCTGCGCGAATCCGACACCGGCGTCGTCTCGCCGAAGGGCTACGTCGCGATCTCGCACGGGAGCCACACGCACTACGTCCCCAACGACTGGGACGGCTCGGTCTCGATCTCGAACTTCCCGACGGAGCCGCCGCCGGAAGGCATGACGGTCGGGCCGAACGGACAGATCGTCCCGGCGGAGTAGGCCTACCAGCGTCCACGAACCCGATACCAGCCGTCGCCCAGGGGGTCCCAGGTTTCCAGAGGGCCGGCTTGAGTAGAGCGAGGGGGCCGCGGAGAGAGAAACGACATTGGCAGCGTCAGTTCGGAACGCGGTACCAGCCATCCCCAAGCGGCGTCACATCCGGGCCTGGGCGAGGATCGTTGCGAAGGCGGCGGAGGCTGTCGCGGAATGCGATGCGGGTCCCGAAAAGCACCCGGTCCTTGTCGGAGCCCGCCACGTGGTGGAGGTGCGCCCCCCGTGGGTAACCGGGCCAGACGAGCGTCTGCTGGCCGGCCTGGTCGAACCGGACGGATCGCGCCCGAACCCGTGCCATCGCACTCGCGACGGGCGACGGCGGGCGTCCCGGGCTATGCCATCCCCAGGCGCACACGTCGGCCTCGCACGCCGCGCTGGCGGCGGCCGCCAGCCGGTCGTAGTCGGCACGTGCGTCTTCGAACGGGACGAGGGCGTCGGCCACAGCCATCGCGCGCCACGTGCCGCGGACGAAGAACACCACGCTCCCGAGCAGCACGAGCGAGAGGAGCACCGACCGGGACCGGCCCACGTAGCGGCGGAGAAGCCGATCCAGGGCACGGCGCTTCTCGTCGGGAGGCCGTTCCCCACGTCGCAGCCCCGTCGGTTCGAGGAGGGCCTCACGGAGCCGCTCTGACCGCCATCCCGAACGCCGGTCCTGCCGCCTCGGCTTCGGCGACATCAGCGGCTTCGACATGTAGCCCATGGTCCTCGATGGGAGCGTCGTTAGGCTACGGCTCGATCCCTCCGAAGTTGCTCCGGCCACCTGAAGTGGCCGGAGCCGCGCGGCTCACCGCACCACGAGGAAGCGGCGAACCGCCATGTCTGCGTCTGCTTTCACCTGTACCGCGTAAACTCCCACTGGAAAGTCGCTCCCATCGAGGGTGATATGGTGTCGCCCGGGCCCCTGCTCGCCGAGTGACGCACGCTGGACGAGACGTCCCGCAGCGTCGAACACCTCGATCCGAACGGAAGCTGCTGCCGGGAGATCTACGTCAATGGTCGCCCGCCCGCCGGTCGGGTTGGGATAGGGGACACCCACTGAGAAGGCGTCGATCTTGGGCGCCGACGCCTCCCCGGTCGCTTCGCGCACCTCGAGCGTGATCGGATACGCTGAGTCCAGCGTTTCTGGATCGTCCGTCACGACGGCAAGAGTCCCCTCATAAACCCCGAGGCCGAGTTCTTCGGCGCTGACCTCGACCTCGATCTCAGCGGTCTCACCCGGGGCGACGGTCCCATAGGCGGGCGAGACCCACGCCAACGTAGCCCCGTCGCCCGCGACGATCGAGGCCGGGCCTACCGGGCCCGCGGCGCGCGCTCCGGTGAGCGGATTGATCGGGCGGAAGGAGCCACCCCGCGCTCCGAACAGGCGGCCGTCCGCGTAGGCAAGATGGGAATAGACAGAAGTCTCGGGCACCATCCCGAGGACACCCCCGGTAGTCGCATCGACACGGTAGAGGCCTTGCACCCCGGCGGGGCCGTCCCGCAGAGAGACATACAGGATATCGTGATCGACCGCGAGGCCACCCCACCCAAAGAGCTCACCCCGCCGCGGGTTTGGTACCTCGGTCTGCGCTCCCGTCGTGAGGTCGAGACGACTTACCCACCCATACATATCCCACAGGCTGACGAAATAGAGGGCCCCGTCATCGTAGGCAAGCCCGATAAAGGGCGAGACGCCGTAATCGCGCTGGCGCATCACGGCGCCGGTGGCCCGGTCGAGGACCCAGAGCTTCTTACCGAGCCCGTAGAAGTTGCCGGAATACTCGGTGAGATAAAACACGCTGTCGGGCGAGACCGCCAGCCCCCGCGGCGTTCCCTCCTCTGGAAGATCGAGCGTCCCGAGATCTGCGCCGGTGATCGCATCCTTCCAGATCGCGGTCCTGTGGCCGGGTTCGAGCACGAGCAGCATCGGACGGGCCGCGTCGTCTGGCCGGCCCACGACGGCGTACCGGAGGGGCGCTTCCCCATCGTTCTGGATGGACACCGTTAGCGTCGTCGTTGCCCCTGCCCCTACGCTCGGTGCATAAGGGGCCGCTGCCTTCACAATCGCATGAGGCGCGGCGAGCGCCGCGCCGCTGAGCGCGACGTCAATGGCAGGGGCCTCGAGATCATTGGACGAGATCCGAAGCGCCGCGGCCAGGTCCACCACGGCTGTCGGCGCGTAGGTGACGACGACGGTCTGCTTCTCGCCGGGCGCGAGCGTCAGCGCAGCTGGCGACGCGGTCACAGAAGGCGGTCCGGCGAGCGTCGCCGTGAGCGTCGCCGTCCCAAGGTTGCGGACCTCAAAGCGTCGCCAGCTCTCCCCTCCTCGATAGACGTCGCCGAACGCCAGCGCCGTCGCGCCGACCTCGATCTCAGGCGTTCCCGTTACCGTCAATTCGAATGGCACGCGGAGTTCAGGGGTGGACGGGTCGTTCGACGAAAACACGAGGCTACCTGAGTATGTCCCCGCGGTGAGATCCGTGGCGTCGAACGTCGCCGTGATCGCGGTGGACGCTCCTCCCTCTATCGTCCCACCCGGCGCGGATACCGTCACATGCCCGTCGTAACCGGGGATGACTGCGTATGTCCGAGGCGTAAAGGTCCCAGAA
Source organism: uncultured Rhodothermales bacterium (assembly GCA_964414235.1). Lineage (GTDB taxonomy): Bacteria > Bacteroidota > Rhodothermia > Rhodothermales > Rubricoccaceae > Rubrivirga. The sequence goes on from CAYPVZ010000037.1 coordinate 12,042, forward strand.
GGCGGCAACTCGTCGAGCACGGCCCCCGTGGCGGGGTCGACGACGACGGCCCCGTTAGAGCCGCGGCCGATGTAAAGCGCGCCATCAACGTAGGCGATTCCCCCCACAGCCCCCTGGGGCCTGAGGAACGACCCGGTTGTCTGGCCGGTCTCCGCATCCATCGAAAGGACCTCGCCCCCACTCGGCCCTTGGACCATCAGGTACAGGGTCCCCTCCGCAGAGGTCAGGTCGCCCTCAAAGAGGTAGCCATCCGGAAGCCGCAGACGCCGCTCGACGGCGCTGAAGTCGCCGGCGAGCTGGCGAACGTCGCGGTCGCTGATCTCGCCTGCCACATACACCTTCCCGCCCTCGATGGTCATGCCTCGAACGCTGCCCGTACCGGGCGGGAGTTCGTAGTACCGAGCGACGATGCCCGTCGCCGGGTCGTAGACGTGGACCCGGACGTCGCCATTGTAGGGGACGTAGTAGAGGAACGTCCCATCGGAGGCGAGCGCATCGGCCCTCCCGCCGATGCCGGTCCGCGAGGTTGCAAACCCGCCTCTCTGCTGAAGCGTGGACGGGTCCAGACGAACAATCCGGTTGCCATAGGTCACGGCAAACAGGGTGGGGTTGGCCAGGTCCTCGGTCTCAGCGTGCAGGGTGTAGTCGAGCACCGAATCCCCTTCATTGGACAGGAGAATGCCGCGGGTCGTGGTCGATCTCGCTTCGGCGGATGGCGCCAGTGAGACGGGCGCCACGACGATGTGAGGGGGGGCGAGGGCGGTCGCCCGCAGTTCGATCGAAGCGGTCGGAGCCGCCGGATCGTCCGTGACCAGCGTGAGCGCGCTCGACACTGCGCCTGCCGACACGGGGGCAAAGCTGACCGTGGCCATCACGCTCTCGTTCGGCGCCACCTCCACCGAGGCCGGGCTGACCACAAACCCCAGCCCCTCGTCGACGGACAGGGTAACGGACATCGGAGCGGTCCCAGTATTCTCGACCTTGACAGAGTCTCGAACCGTCTGCCCGACGATGACATCACCGAAGCTGACGGAGGCCGCATCCAGTGCCAGTCGGGGCTCGCCATCGACCCGGAGCGTAACAGGAACCGTCGCTAGCGTCGTGCCAACACTCCGGACTTCCACGACGGCCTCGGCGGTTCCTTCGAGAAGCAGCCCGGCGTCGAATGCGAGCGAGACCTGCACCGACGCATTTGCGCCAAGCGAGAGGGTATCCGGCGTGAGATCGAGATAGAGGGGTTCTTCGGATCCATCAGCGGCAATGCCAGGAGCGCTGATCCGATCGAGCACGTCTCCGACCTCTCGCCCCGTGTCTGGATCGAGTACATAGATCTTGTTGACGCCATTCTGGAGGTAGAGCACGTCCCGCGCCTGGGAATAAGCGATGGCTGCCAGGGGCACGTTTACATCGAACGTGTTCACGACCTCGCCCGTGGTGCGCCGGATCTCGTTGACCTGCGTGCCGGCTCCGTCCGAATAGGCGACGAACAGCGTCCCCCGGAGCCCTCCATAAGCGAGGGCAGCACTGACTTCGGCGCGCGGCAGGGGGATCTCCCCTCTCTCCTGTGTCTCAAGGTCGTAGGTGAGTACTCGCCCCTCCCACTGGGCCGAATACAGTGCGCCATCGCCGTACGCCAGTCCCCCGAAAATGCTCGACGTCACGAATGGGCGGATGTCGAGACGATCGAGAATCGACCCATCCTCGACGGACGCTCGGACAAACTTCGACGTGAGGGTTGCGAGGTAGACCGCCTCGCCATCGAATGCGATCTGCCCCCTCGTGTAGTTCCGCCACAGAGGATCCTCACTACCCCCCACATTTACCGAACGAATCGACTCTCCTGTCCGAGGATCCACCTCCACCAGTTCCTGGGTTCCTCCCGTCCAGGCTGGAAGCGCAAAGAGTCGGCCATGGCCCACGGCCCTCGACGTCATTCTGCCGCGGAGCGTCACGTCGACCGGCTCGGAACCCAGGTTTGCCAGGGTCACGGGTACGGTCACGGTGCCCCCAACGTCGAGGCTCTGGTCGACCGTAGAGGGACTGGCGATGACCTGGGCAGCCGCCTGCCCTCGACCCCAGAACCCACTCAACAGGACAAAAATCAGTGACTTATTGACCAAACCCATAAGATGAATCGCTGGCTGAAGCGCTGCAAGCTATCGCAAAGCTGGAGCAGAGGTCTCCGTCTCGCAGATCTTTTCTCCCCCCTTGAACTATGCGAATCGACTCAACTCCAAAAGCTATCCTCTGCTCGCTCTTCCGCCAGCGGAGAATGAGCGAGCACACGGCCCGTCGATCCTACCGGCACGGAGTTACGCCGCTCGGCCCATTATCCAGACCAGCCCTGCGGCGATCAGTATGACGCTCCCCACGACGGCGCCGATGGCGCCAACGAGTCCCCAATCGACCGACCGCCAGGAAGCCGAACCGGACTCACGGTGCAGAGCGCGTTTCCGCGCACGAGCACGAGCGTCGGCATCGACAGGCGCCGGCCCCGCCGCTCGCCGCCGGAGCGAGCGCGGGGGGCCGACGCGGGCGTGCGGGCGGGGAAACCGCACCCGGGTCGAGACAGGCCACACCGCCTACGCCTCGCCCTCGTCGCTGGCTCGTCCCGCCTGGATGGCGGGGCGGTTCTCCTTCCTGAAGACGAAGCGCAGCCCCGACCAGTCCTCGTCGATCGCACAGATCTTGTTGTCGACCAGGACCGGATCTCCA
>CAYPVZ010000038.1:0-14326 GCA_964414235.1 uncultured Rhodothermales bacterium
CCCAATCTGGTCGTGCTGGTGCTGGCCGGGCTGCTGGTCGGCCTGGGCACGCGGCTGGCGAACGGCTGCAACTCGGGGCACGGCGTCTGCGGGATCTCGCGGCTGTCGCTGCGCGGGATCGTGGCCACCGTGTTCTACATTCTTGCCGGCGGGATCACGGTGCTGATCGTCCGCCAGATCCTGGGGGTCGTGTGATGCGCCTGATCTACGCTTTCCTGGCCGGCGGCCTCTTTGGCAGCGGCCTCCAGAGCCTGGCGGTAGCCGTCCAGGCGCGGAGCGGCGCTCATGCTCCAGGACTGCGCCGAGACCAGTCCGATCCGGCGGTGCCCCTGCTCGATGAGGTAGGCCGTTGCCAGTCGGGCGCCCTCGACGTCGTCCCACCAGTAGGCATCGAGCCCGGGGCACTGGCTGCCGAGGAGAACGACGGGCGCCTGGAGATGGAGGAGCTGCTCGGCCATGTCGCCCTCGACAGGGAGCGACATCAGCAGCAGCCCGTCGACGGCGCCGCGGTTGAGGAACCGCTGGAGCGTCGGGTAGGGCTGCGCCGACCCGAGGTTGCACAGCAGCAGGTCCACGTCGACGTCGCGGAGCGCGTCCTTGACGCCCTTCAGGAGCTCGACGAAGAACAGCGAGGTCGCCGACGGCAGCGCCACGGCGATGTTCGTTGTCGACTGCTGGGCGAGGTTGCGGGCAGTCCGCTGCGGCTGGAACTGGAGCTTCCGGATCGCGCTCTGGACGCGCTGGCGGGTGGCCTCGGAGACCTCGTTCGACCCGTTGAGGACGCGCGAGACGGTCGAGATCGCGACGCCGGCCTCGTCGGCCACGTCGTAGATCGTGGGGCGGGTGCCGGGAAGGCGTTCGGCCATGGTGGTGGGAATCGGGGGAGACCGGAAACTAGGAAGGCTTACGGGGCAAAGGGCCTCACTGGCTTTACCAGAGTGTTCGGAGCCGCTCCGGATGCCCGTCGACCGGGATCGACTGGCGGACGCTCTCGGTGGCGAACCGTTTGGCGCGCTGGAGCGCGACTTCCATCGGCTCGCCGTCCAGAAGCGCCGCCAGCGCCGCGAGCGTCAGAGCGCTGGCGGCTCCATCGGGCGTGGCGTCGAGCAGAGGCGCTTCGAAGAGGGCGAAGTCCTCGCCGTCGTAGAAGAGGTCGGCGAAGAGCTTCTCTTCGTTGGCGCCCGGGTCGTCCGCGGGATCGTAGAACCGGTAGGGGAGGGAGCCGCACCGGATGAGGACGGCCTTTGCGCCGCGGTGATGGAGCCGCTGCGCCGCCACCTGCGCGTCGTCGAGCGACTCGATCTGCGTGTTCGTGACCAGCTCCGCGTCGGCCCTGGAGAGCGTCACGAGGTCGGGCACGTCGAGTCGCGTGGCGACGGCGTCGATGCCCGCGGCCTCTAGAACGGTTTCGCCGCTCGGCCCGGATGCCACGACATCGAGAACCACCGGACCGTCGACCTCCGAGGCCATGTCGAGGACGGCAGCCACGGTCTTCGGGCTACCCAGGATGCCGATCTTCATCCCCTGGATCGGACCGATCTCCGTGAGGTGCTCCAGCTGGGCACGGACCGTGTCCACCGGTACCTCGGTAACGTCCGTCACGCGCCCGCCACTGGCGACGACGAGTGAGGTGCAGACCGGAAGAGGTGCGAGGCTGAGCGCGCGCGCGCACAGGACGTCGGCCGCGAGCCCGCGCTCGCTGGCGGTGTAGGAGGCGCCAACGACGGCGACGGGACGAAGAGGCATAGAGACGAGGGGCTTCCGGAAGCTACGTGCGCCGCTTCCGGTCCGCCGTTCGTCTATTTTGCACGGACCAACCCCTACGCCCATGGCTCGCGTCGAGCTCGAACAGGTCCGCAAGGTCTACGACAACGGCTACGAGGCCGTCCACGACGTCACGCTCACCATCGAGGACGGCGAGTTCGTCGTGCTCGTCGGCCCGTCTGGTTGCGGGAAGAGCACCACGCTCCGCATGATCGCCGGCCTCGAGTCGATCTCGTCCGGCGTGCTCCGCATCGGCAACCGGGTCGTCAACGACGTGCCGCCGAAGGACCGGGACATCGCGATGGTCTTCCAGAACTACGCGCTGTACCCGCACATGACGGTCTTCGATAACATGGCCTTCGGGCTCAAGCTGCGGAAGTTTCCCAAGGAGGAGATCCGCGAGCGCGTCGAGCGAGCTGCCGAGATCCTCGGGCTATCGGCCGTGCTCGACCGCAAGCCGAAGGCGCTCTCCGGCGGGCAGCGCCAGCGCGTCGCGCTCGGCCGCGCCATCGTCCGCAAGCCGGCCGTGTTCCTGTTCGACGAGCCGCTCTCGAACCTCGACGCCAAGCTCCGGGTCCAGACGCGGACGGAGATCTCGAAGCTGCACCACGACCTCGACGCCACGATGATCTACGTGACGCACGACCAGGTCGAGGCCATGACCATGGGCGACCGGATCGTGGTGCTCCACGACGGGTTCGTCCAGCAGGTCGCGCCGCCGCTTGAGCTCTACGACCGGCCGGCCAACACGTTCGTCGCCGGCTTCATCGGGAGCCCGGCCATGAACTTCATTGAGGGCCGCATCGAGAACGGAACGTTCACGTCCGACGCTGGCGCGGTCGTTATCGAGGGGCTGGCGGACGCCGCCAGCGGGCCGGTCACGCTCGGCATTCGACCCGAAGACCTGTACACGCCGCAGGCATCGCCAGCCGAAAAGCGGCTCACTGCGCCCGTTATTGGTTCTGTCGAAGTCCTCGAACCGATGGGCAACGAGATCTTCGCCTACGTCCGGACCTCTCCGGAGACCCGTCTCGTGGCGCGTCTCGAACCCCAGCGCCTGTCGGAGCCCGGAGGACCCATCGAACTGCGCCTGGACCTGGACAAGGTGCATCTGTTTGACCGAGAGACGGGCGTTAGCCTTCGGAACGTGGAGGCCGTCGAAGCCTGACGGGCACCGGTCTGAGACACGGGCGTTGAGGGAGGGTCCATTCTTGCCGCACGCCCATGTCTCGCACGTTCCTTGCCGCTCTCGTGCTGTTCGCCAGCCCGCTGGCGCTCACCGCCTGTGAAGTCGACACCGGTACCGAAGTCGATCAAGACGGCTCGACCGATCGCACCGTCGAGTTCAAGGTCGACGAGGATGCGCTCGACAACGCTCGTGACAATCTGAACGCCGCCGGCGATGCGATCCGCGACGGAGCCAGCGAAGCCGGTGAGCGCATCCGCGACGGAGCGAATGAGATCGGCGAGACGATCGACGAGAACGTCGACATCGGGGAGAAAGCCCGAGACGGCGACGGCTGATCAGGCTACGATGCCGCCCGACCCAGAGTCAGCCCAGTCAGTGCTCTATTCCCGATAACAGTAATTATCGAACTGGAATTGGGCTCGGTTGGCCACGACGCTCGCGGCCTCTGCGTATCGTAGCCCTCTCCCCGGACCTGACCATGGATTCGTCGACGCCCGTCCTGCCCGCCAGTCCCAGCGCCGGCGGGCTGGCGAGACTCGGTCGCGCCTTCACGGCACAGTCGGACCTGATCCCGCTGTTCCTGCTGAGGTACGACCGCGAGAACACGCGCCGGGCCTACGCAAAAGACCTGGAGACCTTCTTTGGCTGCCCGGCGGTCACGCTGGAGATGGCGGCCTCCATCACCTTCTCGGATGTCAATGAAGCACTAAAAGAGCTGGACTCTGGAGGCAAGAGCCCGGCAACGCAGCGTCGGTTTCTTGCGTCCCTGCGGGGGTTCTTCGGCTGGCTAGCGGCACTCGGATTCATCGATCTCAACCCGGCAGATCGGCACCTGGTCCGCCGGATCCCAAAGGCCGCGGATGCGGACCGACTCGTGACCGTCTTGACACGTGAACAGGCTTCTCGGCTGCTGAATGCAATCGACCTCGATTCCCCATCGGGCGCCCGTGACTTCGCGCTGGTGACCATACTGCTGAACTGCGTACTCCGCCGTTCAGAGGCCGCATCGATGGATATCGAAGACATTGGGGTCGCCAGCGGCCACGCTGTGCTTCGGCTGAAGCGAGCCAAGGGCGGTGCCAATCAAATCGTAAAAATCCCGGCTCGAGCAGCCGGTGTGCTTGACGAGTATGTCTCTGCCCAGGGCTACTCCTCAGGACCGGTCTGGCGCTCCGTGTCGAACAGAAATCGGGGCCAAAGACTTTCTGGTTCTGCGATCTATAAAATTGTCCGAGGATTGAGCGAGCATGCCGGAATTCAGGAGCGTGTCGGAGCTCACACGCTCCGCCATACGGGCTGCACGCTCGCCATCGAGGGAGGCGCATCCCTGCAGCAGGTCCAGACGCATGCGCGTCACAAAAACATAGAGACGACGATGCGATACGTCCACCAGCGCGACCGACTGGCGAATAGCGCGGCTGATTTCATCGACCTCTGATGGACTACGACCTGATCATTGTAGGAGCCGGGCACAACGCCCTGATCTCCGCCGCTTACGCGGCGAAGGCAGGGTACCGGGTTGCGGTCTTCGAGCGCCGCTCTATCGTGGGAGGAGCGGTGTCCACCCAGGAGATCGTTCCGGGGTACCAGTTCGACCTCGGCGGGTCTGCTCACATCTTGATCCGCCTCACTCCCATCATCGAGGAACTCGGCCTCCACGACTACGGGTTGGAGTACCTGGAGTTAGACCCCTTGTTCTTTGCCCCATACGAAGACGGAAGCCACCTCTTTATCTATCGGTCCGTCGACGACACATGCCAGGCACTTGAGGCCACCTTCCCGGGTGAGGGAGAACACTACCAGGCCTTCGTTGAGAACTGGGCACCGTTCTCTCGGACCGTGCGCGACACGTTCCTCTCAACTCCCAGCCCTTTCGAGCTTGGTAAAGCGTTCGCGTTTGGACCGTCTGCCCAGATCGACTGGCAGAATGCGTTGTCTTCGATCATGCGCCCGTATGGCGATGTCGTCGACGAGTACTTCCAGGAGGAAAAGGTCAAGACACCGCTCGTCTGGATGGCCGCGCAGAGCGGCCCCCCCCCTACCGAGCCACTGAGTGCTCCTTTTTTGCTCTGGCATCCTCTCTACCACGAGAGCGGGGTAGCACGCCCCCGCGGCGGGTCGGGGGGGCTGACGAAGGCGCTGGCGGCGATGATCCGCGCACACGGAGGCGACGTGTTTACCGACGCGCCCGTGGAGACGCTGCTGGTGCGAAACCGCCGAGTCGAGGGCGTTCGGGTGCACGGGCAGCCCGTAACGGCGCGTGCGGTGCTCTCCGGAACGCACATTCTCGAAACGCTGGACCATCTGCTGCCCCGCGAACACCGTCCGCCCGAAGCGGACCACATGCGCGTTGGGAACGGATTTGGAGCGATTCTGCGTCTCGCGCTCGATCGGCCCATCGAGTACACAGCGGCACCGGGCTTGAAATCTCGGACAGCCCTCCAGCTCATCTGCCGCGACCGCCAGCAGATCCTCAGCGCGTACGGCGACTACCTCCAGGGACGTCCAGCCTCAGATCCGCCCATCGTGGCGATGACGTTCTCCGCCGTTGACGACACACTCGCGCCGCCGGGCGGTGAGGTCCTGTGGCTCTGGGCCCAGTACTTTCCGTATCGCCTCGCGGGCGGTGCGTCGTGGGACGAGATCGGCGAGGAGGTGGCTGATCGGATCCTCGATACGTTCGAGGCTTATGCGCCCGGAACGAAGGCCTCTGTGGTCGGACGACTGTTCCAGCATCCCCTGTGGCTCGAGCGCGAACTCGGCCTTCGACACGGCAACGTGATGCATCTGGAGATGACCATCGATCAGATGTTCGCTCTCCGTCCTTCTCTCTCCCTGAGCGACTACCGCGGTCCCGTGGATGGCCTCTTCCTGACGGGCGCCAGCATGCATCCCGGCGGAGGAATTATGGGGGCATCCGGACGCAATGCTGCGCGTGTCGTTCTCGCCTACCTCGACTCGTGAGCCTGACCTCTGACGACCGCCGCCGGTACGCCCGGCAACTCCGCCTTCCCGATGTTGGGGATGAAGGCCAGGAGCGACTCCAGTCTTCGAGCGCCCTCGTCATCGGGGCTGGGGGTCTGGGAAGCCCAGCCCTTCATCACCTCGTCGCGAGCGGGGTTGGAACCGTGGGAATCGTGGAGTTCGATAGGGTGGATATCTCCAACCTCCATCGGCAGACGCTGTATGCGAGTGAGGATGTGGGACGGGAAAAGATCGAGGCTGCCGCCTCTCGCCTTCACGCCATCAACCCTGACGTCGAGATTCGGTCCCACAGCCTGAAGCTGACGGGCTCCAACGCCGACGATCTCCTCCGCGGCTACGATGTCGTCTTGGATGGTTCGGACACGTTCGCGACTCGTTATGCCGTCAACGACGCCTCCGTCCGGACAGGGACGCCGAACGTGTTCGCCTCTGTTAACCGGTTTTCAGGCCAGGCCTCGGTGTTCGGGACGGAAACCGGGCCGTGCTATCGGTGCCTCTTCCCCGAACCTCCGCCTCCCGGCCTCATTCCCAACTGTGAGGAAGGCGGCGTGTTGGGCGTGGTGCCGTCGCTCCTCGGCACGATCCAGGCTGCAGAAGCCCTGAAGCTGTTGCTCGGCATCGGCTCATCGCTGGCGGGACGCTTGCTGCTAATCGATGTGCTGTCGATGGAGGTGCGAGAGATTCAGGTGGAGCGCGATCCAGCCTGCCCGGTCTGTGGGACGGGTACAGCGCCCCTCTCCATCGAAGACGCCCCCGAGATCACCGTGCAGGCGCTCCGCCAGCGGCTGGGGTCACCCAATCCGCCGGCGTTGCTCGACGTTCGCGAAGGCGCCGAGCGTGCCCAGGGCCATATCGGCGGACGCCTTCTTCCACTTGGCCAACTCGAAGCTCGGGCTTTCGAGCTCGACGACCTCCACCATCAGGACGTTGTGGTCTACTGCAAGTCTGGAGCCCGCTCAGGAGTTGCGGCGCGGTGGCTGCGCGAGCGGGGATACCGCGCCGTCTCACTGCGCGGTGGAATCGATGCGTGGGACGCGATCCCGGTGTCGTGATGTCGATGGGCGAGGTGCTTGTCATCGCCGGTCCGACAGCTGTTGGCAAGTCGTCGTTGGCGCTGGCGTTGGCCGAGCAGGTAGGCGCCGAGATCGCCTCGGCCGACAGTCGCCAGCTGTACCGCGGACTCGACATTGGAACGGCGAAGCCGACGGCGGCCGAGCAGCGGCGCGTGCCACACCACCTGATTGACCGACTGAACCTCGGAGAGCGGTCGACGGCCGGGAGCTACCGCACATGGTTCGACGATGTCGCCGCGGATGTAGCTCGCCGAGGCCGTCCCCTGGTCGTGGTGGGAGGGTCGACCCTGTACGTCCACGCGCTCGTGGCCGGCCTCGCGGAGCTGCCGCCCGTACCGCCCCCGCTTGAAGCTCAGCTTCTCCGCGAGATCGCCAGCCCTGCAGGAGCGCAGGCGCTTTTCGACGAACTGGCGGCAGCGGACCCCGCTGCTGCCTCGACGCTCGATCCGACCAAAACCCAGCGTCTCGTGCGCCTCTGCGGAGTGCTCCGTTCGACCGGCCACGCTCCGTCAGAGCTGTGGGCGGCCAACCGAGTTGCACCCGTGCCGTCCCGTCTCGTCGTGCTGGACCGCCCACGTCCCGATCTCTACGCCCGAATCGATCAGCGAGTGGATGCGATGATCGAGGCGGGGTTGCTCGTAGAGGCTCAGGCGCTGGCGTCCCGAGGTAGCGAAGCGCGCCGAACCCTCGGTGCCACCATCGGATACCAGGAGCTGCTTCCCGTGTTCGATGGTGAGCGGACGCTCGACGAAGCCGTCCACATCATTAAGAGAAACTCTCGGCGCTACGCGAAGCGGCAGTTGACGTGGTACCGACGGTACGACGATGCGCTCTGGCTGGACGCGCGCCGTCAGACGGCAGACGACCTACTCGCTACCGTTCAGGGGTGGCCCTCCTCGTTCTGATCTCCATTCCCAGATGGCGACCCCGAGAGTCGCGCCCCACGTAGCCAGGAGCAGTCCGAGTGCGACCGGGGCAGTGAGCACGTATCCGAGATAGCTGATGCTTGTGGTGGCTCCGAAGAAGGTCAGGGTTGTTGAGCGAGCCAATAACGGAACCATCAGTAGTACTGGCACCACATACCACGGGTGCAGCGTCGCCACCGACAGGACGGCTGCTCCGACGATACCGGCCGTCAAGCGCCGGGACGATCGTGCTGTACCGTCGTCGATGAGCCAGGAGACGAGAGCAACGAGAAGGAAGCCCACACCGAGCATTCGACTCGCGATGGCTCCCGCACCAGGACCGATTCCGGGGTAGAGCCCCGCTTTTAGCACGAGGTAGGGAGCAGAGAACCAGTCCAGTGTCCCGTAGAACAGTCCGAACGACTCCGACGCGTGTCGAAGAGCGTCTGGCGCGGCGACCGGAACCGCCAGTGCGGAGAGCACGAGGACGCTGGCGACGACCCCTGCCAGCTGCTCGCGGCGCCAGGCGAGCGGAAGCAGGGCCAGCGGATACAGCTTGGCCGCCCCTGCGATGGCCGCCCCAATCGACCGGATTGGAAACCGCTGACGGCCCGCCCAGACCCCGGCCACGACTCCGGCGACGACCAGCGCCTCCGTATGCCCCTGACCCGCGATCTCGATGACCGCCAGGGGGCTCCACGCATAAACGGCGACTCGTCGGGGACTGGCCAGCGACGTCAGACCCGCGATTCCCGCCAGCTCGACCGTAGTCATCAGCACCTTCAGCAAGAGCCAACTGCCCTCGAACCCAAAGGGTCGGTACGCCAGGGCTGCCACACGAAATACGACCTGGCTCATCGGCGGATAGACCGAAAAATAGTTCGGTGAATTGATACGCTCGAAAAGTGTCTCTCGCTGAAGCCGTTGAAGAGCGGAATCGGAGGGTCGGAAGTCGTACGGGGAGTGCTCCGTTTCGGCCGTGACCAGGCCATCCCAGATGTACCGGTAGCCGTCGTCAGAAAGAGTAGGCGCCATGGGAAGCGCCGCGACGCGCAACAGGACGGCACCGATGAGCACGCTGGCCCGGCTCAGCCGGGCGTTGCGGAGCCATGCGAGCAGCCCCACGAACGTACCGAGGTGGAGGCTCACGAAGGCAAGGCGCCAGCCGAGTCCACTTTCCGGAGCGCGTGCGGTCCATCCCATCAACAAAACGAGGCCGACACCTACCGCGATGACATACGACCGCCTCATCCACGTGGTCGTAGCGTGAGCAGGAGTCCCCCCGCCTCCGAACTCACCTCATCCGCAAGCTCAGAGAGGATGTACAGCCCCCGCCCTCTCGTTGCCCAGGGAGAACTCGGCAGTGAAGCCCCCGCCAGCCGAGAGGGATCGGGTCCCTTTCCAGCGTCATTGATCTGGATGGTGAGTAGGTTTTGCATGATGCCATAACGGACATCGACGGTGTCTCCAGCACCGTGCTCGACCGCATTCCCGATGGCCTCACCGATCACCAGTCCAACTCGGACCACGTCCGAGGGTGTCCACCCATGCGTTTCGACGTAGGCCTCTACGGCCTCGCAAGCCCGCGCGATCTCCTCAAACTGACGAGAAAGCGTGATCTCGGGCACGTCGGTAAGCGTGAAGTACGGTGAGACCGAGAAGGTACCGAACGCAACGGCGGCGGATCGGACCCGCCGGTAGGAGCGACAGTCCTCGTCGCAGCAGACTGGCTACCGGCCTACTGGCCGTGGCGATCGGGAGAAGCCGATCCAGGGATACCATGGGCGATGCTCCTCCCCCTTTCAAACGCGGGAGTGCTTGCCCATAGGCCGTCGCATGCCGGAGTGCACGATCCAGGTCTCCGATGTCGTGGAGACGAACGGTCGTCTCTGCCAACCGGAGTCCTTCCGGTGAGCGCTGCTGGAGCGACCGACCGAGCGCAACGTCTTCTCCATAGGCAATGTCCTCTCGGAAGCCTCCGACGGCGTTCAGATCCTGCCGCCGGAGCGCGCACGCCCCGGTCAGAAAGAAGCGCCAGTCGATGGCGTCTGCCGCGCGGGCACCGGGTGCCGGCCCCCTTTGAAAATGGACAGCGTAGTCCTGGTAGGGCTCGTCCGGATCCGTGGGAACGGGCTCAAATCGGCCGACGCTTGCGACGGCGTCGAGGCCATTTAGCGCGTCCGCCAGCGCCACGGCCGCGTCGGGCCCGGGCTCGATGTCCCCATCGAAGAAGACCAGGATGTCGGCGCTACAGGCGGCCACACCTGCATTCCGGGCCGCGGAGCGGCCCTGGTTTTCCGGCAGCCGCACGAGCCGAACCCGTGGATCCTGTTCGCCAAGTTCCGTAAGGATCACAGGTGTGTCGTCCGTCGATCCATCGTCGACCCAGACGATCTCGTCGACACCGCGTAGGGAGAGGACTGCAGGCGCCGTGATGGGCACCATCTCCGCACCGTTGTAGACCGGGATAATGACGGCCGTCACGATTCTGCGACGAGACTGAAGAGCAGGCGCTCGAACTGAGCCGTGGACGCTTCCCACGAGAAACGCCCGACGTCACGAACCGCCGCTTCGGCCATCTGGATGCGAAGCGCCTCTTTGTTCAGCAGCCGTACCGCAGCCTCCCCGAGAGCCGTTCCCTCACCGACTGGAACCTCCAGCATCGAAACGTTGGGGGTCAGAAACTCACGAGGGCCCAGGCTGGCGGTCGCTGCGATCGCGCAACCGCACGCCGCCGCTTCCATCGGCACAAGCGCCCAGCCCTCCGAGCGACTTGAGTGGAGACATACCGCCGCGTCATTGAACAGATCACGCATCCGCTCCCGGGCCGGCCGGATCTCGACGGCCACGCCAGGCGGTAGCCGGTGCCGAGGCGGACGGGCGGAGATAACGGTGAACCTTGCGTCCGGCCGAGCCTCGCGGATGCGGTTGAGGGCATCCACGAGAACGTCCGGTCCTTTGACGGGGTGTCGATGGTACAGAGCGACGACGGTCGGGGGACGCTTCCGGATCGGTCTCCGAACCCCAAATTCGAGCGGGTCAACGGCATTCGGAACGATCCCGGCGATGTCATAGCCCGCTGCCTGAACCCGTGCTGCGACCCACGAGGAGACCGCGATGCGCTCGAGTGGAAGTGCCCACGTCTCCCCTGCCCTCGTGCTCAGATCGCGTTCATCGCCCTGCAGGAAGTAGATGCCCTGAGCGGTGCGCTTCTCGGTGAGTTGGGTGACCCAGGGGGTGGTTTGGTGACCAGTTGCAATAACGGCATCACAGCCCTCGGCTGAAAGATCCTGCCAGCGGTCCGGCTCGATCGTCGTCACGCCCGGGGGGGTAAAGAGCGGGACATTCTCAACCCGGTGCAGTGCATTCCGCGCCCACACGGCCGCGTTAAACGCCACCCCATAAAGCCCCCCTCTCCCCTTAGGAGCCGCGACCGTCACGTCGTGCCCGAGCGCCGCCAGCCCGGCCGCATGTCGGTACACGACGGCCGCGCCGCCCATCGGGACGCGCACAGGCGCCGGGAGCACGAACAGAAGGCGCACTACACGACGAGGAGATCGGTCGGAAGCGGCGTCAGGTCCTCACAGCCCCCCTCGCGAAGCACCACGACGTTCTCGATCCGGATGCCGAACCGCTCAGGCAGGTAGACGCCGGGCTCGATGGTGACCGTCGCCCCGACCGGGAGGACGTGCTCGACCTGCTGCGACAGCCGCGGCCACTCGTGGATCTCGAGCCCGACCCCGTGGCCGAGGCTGTGCGAGAAGTACTCCCCGAGTCCGCCGTCAACGATCACGTCTCGAGCGACCGCGTCCAGCTGGCGGCCCGTGAGACCGGCGCGGGCGGACGCGATGGCGGCGGTTTGCGCCTCGCGCACGATCTCATAGGCCGCACGCTGGCCCTCGTCGCATTCGCCGACGGCGACCGTTCGCGTCAGGTCCGAGCAGTAGCCGTCGAGAACACAGCCCATGTCGACGACCACAAAATCGCCGGGGGCAAACGTCCGTGACGACGGGCGGGCGTGCGGGAGAGCGCCCCGCGGGCCGGCCGCGACGATAGGCTCGAAGGACATCCCCGAGGCGCCTCGCTTGAGGTGCTGGTAGACGATCTCCGCGGCGAGATCGCGCTCCGAGACGCCGGGCTGGATGTACGGCAGGATGGAATCGAAGACCTCGCAGGTCAGGGCCTGCGCGCGCGCGACGGCCTGGATTTCGACCTCCGTCTTGGCGGCGACGGCTTCCACCAGCAGCTCCTTGACCGGGATGAAGCGGATGCCACCGAACATCGACCTCGCCGTCTCGAAGGCCGCGACCGTCAGATGATCCGACGGCACGACGACGGACCGAGTGTCGTCCAGCCAGCCCTGGTCGGCCACGAACTCCGCCAGCCCGCCGGGCGCGACGTGAACCTCGGCGCCCTCGACTTCGCTCGCGGCCTGGGTCGTGTACCGCCCGTCCGTCACGAAGTGCCCGGCGCTTGGCGTAACGACGAGCAGCCCGTTCGAGCCGGTGAAGCCGACGGCCCAGCGGAGCGTGGCCGGGTGGCTCAGGAGCGCGGCATCGCCGCCGTGGGCCGCCGCGCGCTGGCGGATCGTGTCGAGCCGGCTCACGAGCGCGTCGAGTAGTTGGGCGACTCCTGCGTGATCGTGATGTCGTGCGGATGGCTCTCGCGCAGGCCGGCGCCCGTGATGCGGACGAACTGGCCCCGCTCCTGCAGCGCGTCGACCGTCGGGCAGCCGCAGTAGCCCATCGCGGCACGGAGCCCGCCGACCATCTGGTAGACCACCTCGGCGAGGGAGCCCTTGTACGGCACGCGGCCCTCGATGCCTTCCGGAACGAGCTTCTTGAGGTCGTCCTCGGCGTCCTGGAAATACCGGTCCTTCGAGCCGGCCTCCATCGCGCCGAGCGAGCCCATGCCGCGGTAGTTCTTGTAGCGCCGCCCCTCGTAGAGCACCGTCTCGCCCGGGCTCTCTTCGACCCCCGCGAACAGGCCGCCGATCATGACGGTCGAGGCGCCAGCGGCGAGCGCCTTGGGGATGTCGCCGGTCTGCTTCACGCCGCCATCGGCGATGATCGGCACGTCGTAGCGCTGGGCGGCCTCGGCGCAGCGGAGGATGGCCGACAGCTGGGGCACGCCGACGCCGGCCACGACGCGCGTGGTGCAGATCGAGCCCGGCCCGATGCCCACCTTGACGGCGTCGGCGCCGGCCAGGATGAGGTCCTCCGTGCCTTCGGGCGTCGCCACGTTGCCGGCGATCACGTCGAAGCCGTCGAAGTCCGACTTGATGCGCTCGACCATCTTGAGGACGCCCTCCGAGTGTCCATGCGCCGTGTCGACGACGACGAAGTCGACGCCAGCCTCCGCCAGCGCGGAGACGCGCTCGATCGTGTCCGGCGTCACCCCGACGGCGGCGCCGACAAGCAGCCGGCCGTACTCGTCCTTGGCCGCGTTCGGGTGCTTCTTCTTCTTCTGGATGTCCTTGAACGTGATGAGCCCCCGGAGGAAGCCGTCGCCGTCCACGACCGGCAGCTTTTCGATCTTGTGCTCCTGGAGCGTCGCCTCGGCCTCGTCGAGCGTCGTGCCGACGGGCGCTGTCACCAGTTGCTCCGTCGTCATCACGTCACTCAGGAGGACGCCGTTGTCGGGCTGGAACCGGAGGTCGCGGTTCGTCACGATGCCGACGAGCCGGCGATCTTCGTCCACCACGGGGATGCCGCCGATCGAATACCGCGCCATCCGCTCGCGCGCGTCGCCGACCGTGTCGGCGGGCCGGAGCACGATGGGGTCGAGGATCATTCCGGACTCGCTCCGCTTGACGCGACGGACCTCGCGCGCCTGGAGCTCGGCCGACATGTTCTTGTGGAGCACGCCGACGCCGCCCTCGCGCGCGATGGCGATGGCGAAGTCGGCCTCGGTGACCGTGTCCATGGCCGCCGAGATGAGCGGGATGGCCAGGCGGATATTGCGCGTGAGCCGCGTGCCCGTGTCGACGTTGCGGGGCATGACCTCGCTCCGGGCGGGCACCAGGAGGACGTCGTCGTAGGTGAGGCCCTCGAAGGCGATTTTGTTCATGGGGGGCGGGGTTCGACGTTCAGGACGGGTGGGCTCGGAGGCCCTGTGCTGCCCCCGAACCGTGCTCCCCGACCTCAAAAAACGACGGGTTTGAGTTTGACGGAACGGCGGAGGGTGTTGACCTCGTGCGGTTCCAGCCGCCGCCAGCGGCCGCGGCGGAGGTCGGAGAGGTCGAGGCCGGCGTAGCCGACGCGGTCGAGCGCGACGACGCGACGGCCGATGGCTTCGATCATGCGGCGGACCTGGCGGTTGCGGCCCTCGTGGAGCTGCATCCCGATCCGCTGGCGGCCCTCGCCGTCGAACGCGAGGTGGTCGGCCGAGGCCTGGCCGTCGTCGAGATG
>CAYPVZ010000039.1:0-14116 GCA_964414235.1 uncultured Rhodothermales bacterium
GTGACGCCGAGTACGACCGCTACGTCGGCCTCGGCGTCACCGTCCGCCCCAGCGCCGCGCTGGCGATCTCCGTCGAGCCCCAGTACAGCATCGAGCTCGACACCGACCAGTTCGTCACGCGCATCGAGGACGCGCGGGCGGCGTCCACCTTCGGCACGCGCTACGTCTTCTCCGACATCCAGCAGGAGGCCTTCGGCCTCGGCCTGCGCGCCAACTGGACGTTCTCGCCCGACCTCTCGCTCCAGCTCTACGCCGAGCCCTTCATCCTCTCGGGCCGGTACTCGAACTACAAGGAGTTCACAACGCCCGGCTCCTACGACTTCGACGTCTACGGCGTCGCCCGCGGCTCGGCCACGCCGCTCACCAACGACGAGGGCGAGGTCACCGCCTACCGCCTCGACCCCGGCGACGGCGGCGAGCCGTTCGAGGTGGAGGACGTCGACTTCAACTTCCGCTCGCTGCGCGGCAACGCCGTGCTCCGGTGGGAGTACCGCCCCGGCAGCACCGTCTTCCTCGTGTGGCAGCAGCTCCGCACCGAGTCGGCGTACTACGACGGGTTCGGCGTGGGCGAGGAACTGGGCGCGGTATTCCGGGCGCCGGTCGAGAACGTGTTCCTGGTCAAGGCGAGCTACTGGTTCGGCCTGTAGGGCCCGCCTCCCGAGCGGTGCCCCTCACGCGTGCGGAGCACTGCGGAGGGGTGAGGGCGTCGGTCGGGGTACCCCGACCGCGGCATCCGGGGTACCCCAGACGCCACAACCGGGGTACCCCGAGCACGCCAACCGGGGTACCCCAACGGCAGCAGCCGGGGTACCCCAAACGCCGGGGCCGGGGTACCCCCGCTGGCGCCGGTCTGCTACGCGACCGTCAGCGCGACCTCGGAGCGCCCCGCGCGGATGGACTCGCCGAATGCCGCTCGAACCTCCACGCGGTAGGCCCCGGCCGCCAGCGCCGGCACGATCACGATGAGCTGGGATGGCTTGTTCACCGGCACCACCTGGGCCTGCGTCTCGGCGCCGTCGGCCTCGGCCACGAAGAACACGCCCTGGTCGGCGTCGCCGGCGTCGAACGCCAGCCGCGAGCCGACGACATCGAGCGCGCCGCCCGGCGTGAGCGTCGCGTCGCGGGCGCCCGTGTTGACGTCGGTGAGGTAGAGCACGGCCGGCCCCGGCCGCGTCGCCCGGACGCGCTCGACGGCGACGGGGCGACGGAACGCCGCCCGGAGCGCGGCCCCGGGCTGGACGCGCGGGAGCACCGTGTGCCGGGCCGGGTCGAACGGGGCCTCGTCGCCGTCGAAGACGCCCTGAATCGATGCGCTGTAGTTCGTGAACGGGAGCGTCACGTTGGCCCCCTGCAGCAGGAACTTGACGATGACCCCCTGGAGCGACTCGAGGACTGAGACCACGTCGACGCGGGTGACCGTGGTGCCGGAGCCGGCGATCTCATCGGCGATCTCGTCGAGCCCGGCCGTCCGGGTCGGCTCGACGAGGGCGTAGCGGTCGGCGGGGTCCGCCGTGAGGCGGTTGTCGCGGAGGCTGTACTGGATGGGCATGATGGGGTGGGTTGGTGGAACAAACCGTGCCTCGTGCCGGGAGCCATCCACGGATCTTAGGGCTCAGGGATTTGCCGCGCAACCCCATCGCTCAGGCGCTCCTCCTCGCCGTGCGGGCGGAGGCCGCCAGCGGGGCGGGGCCCACAAAAAACGCCCCCTCCGGGTGGGAGGGGGCGTCGGGGAGCCAATGGTCGGATTTGAACCGACGACCTGCTCATTACGAGCGTTGAGTAGCCACCCGCTTAGGAGCGTTGAAAGCGGTGTGATGGCTTTGAACAAGGGTAGCGTGCTCCTGCGAGTGAACCGAACCGCACCTCACCGCACTCCTTTATTGCACCGGTATTGCACGGGGCCCCAACCAGAGGGGAGGCAGGATCCTCGCTTCCCCTAGTCGAAGGAGCGGTTGACGGATTCGAAGAGACGCGCGAAGCGGTCTAGCTCTGTCTCCGATAATGAGGAAGGGGGCGACGCTGCGAACTCCTTCGTGGGAAGGTAGTGGTTGTACCCCCCGCTCGGACGGAGCTGGATCTCAGCGCCTGAGAGGTGCCTGTTGATCCGGTCGACAATTCGAGCGCCCGAAGGGAGGTCGACGACTCCTATTGGGGCGGGGAGTTGGGAGCGATAGGCCTCGTTGAAGTAGCGGAGATACGTCTCGGGCTCCAGGAGGTCTTCGACATCGGTGGGCTCAGCAGTTCCACCTTCATCGCGGAACTGCGCGTAATGGAGGACTCCTCGCCTCGGGAGCAACTTCTCCCGGACGAGATGAGCGATCTGCTGGTCGTCGCGGCCCTCGTAGTCATGGAGAACCGCGATGGAGAGGTCGTTGGCACCGAAGAGCGAGACGAACGCTGACACCTTCCCGACTCCGCCGACGGGGGTGACCGTTACGTCCTCTCGGAGACCACGCCGGCCCGAGGCGCGCACGATTTCGTCTGCGGTCTGGAGCAACACGAGGTCCGCGATCCCCTCCACGAGGAGGTTCTTTTCGGATACGAAAAGGTTCTGAGCTATCGAGTACCCCAAAGCGGCTTGGAGGGGGAAGAGCGTCTCGGTGTTGGATCCGGTCACGTCCCCGGAGACGACGGTCCCCGCGTCCCGTTTGTCCTCAACGGTCCGGACACGGTCGAGCCGTGTGCTCTCGACCATGAACGGGGAGTGCGTGGAGTACAGGATCTGGTGGTCCTCGGAGAGCTCCTCGACGTAACGCAGGAAGTCGGCCTGAGCGAGAGCGTGGAGGCTTAGACCGGGCTCGTCGAGGAGGAGTATTAGGCGCCGGTCTTCCTCGATCTCGCTCTTGATGCTGTCGAACCACGCGATGAAGCTGAAGAACCAGATGAACCCCTTGCTCCGCTGGTCGAATGGGACGGTCACTTCGTGCCGGCGGTTTTCAATCCGGATGTAGAGGTTCTTACCCTGGTTGTACGGGGGCTCTGCGTCTGGGTCCACGTCCACGTCGAACTGGACCTTGAGCTCTGGGTTCTGACGCCAGAACCCGAACACCTTCCTCGAAATCTTGTTACCGGTCGCTTCGAGCCTCGCCTTTGACTTCTCGTACCCCCCGGGTTGAATCAACTGCTTCGGGGTCAGCTTCGCGATGTCGAGCAGGCGGAGCATCCCACGATCGGAGTCCGTCAGCGTGCCACCCACCTTCCGCAGCTCAAGTCCAGCCAAGTAGGTCCGGCCCGGAAGTACGCGGTACTCGTCGAAGTAGAGGAAGACGGGCAAACGGCCCTCGACGTGCTCACGCCATACCGCATGGCCGAGACGGCCCCAGCCTGCCGGGGGCGCTGGGTATTTCGCTTCGAGTCCGGTGACCGTCTCTCTGTCTGACTCCGTGAGTTCGGCCGTCTCTAACCGCTCGAACAGATCATCTACTGTGCCAGCACCCGCTATCGCCTCCGCGACGTCCGAGGACAGCGGTGTGTTCGCCTTGATCCAAGTGGCGTGGGCTTCATCCGGGAGTTGTAGAACGACCGAGGCGTTCCCGCCGTAGTCGTGGAGGACTTCCACGTCCAACGTTTCTAGGAGGTCGTGACCGAGCCAGGCGTTGATGGACTCGACCTCATCCTGTTCGAGCTGGTAACGGAGACGTACGACGGTGGCCGGGGTCTCATCGTGGTCGGTCTCGTAGTCAAGAAGGTCTTTTCGTGGGTAGTCCTCTGTGACGTCGAACCCGATTCCGTCCTCCGTCGACCGAGACTTGTGTAGGGCTTGCAAGAAAGCCGTCTTGCCCGACTCATTCTGTCCCACGAGCGCGGTGACTTTAGGGTCAATCTCTACATCCCCGCTGTCGTCGATGGAGCGGAAGTGGGTCACGCGAGCGTTCGTGAGGATCATGGGTCAGTGGGTTTAGGATCTAGAGGAGTAACCGTTTTCGGTTGTCAATACGCGGGCCGTTGAGGGCTCGATCCTACAGGGAGGAGTTGCTCTCCAGTTCCTGCTCAGCGAACCGTCACAGGTCGAGCACCTTGCTCGCCCTCTTAACACGGCCGTCGAGGTCGCTCTGGCCGACCGCCTCCGCGAGCAGGTTGAGCTTCCCGAGTTCTCCCTCACCGAGGAGGTAGGCGTAGACGGCAACGTCAGTGAGCGGGTCCGCGACATCGGGGCCGATGTCACGGACGAATTCCACCAGTTCGCTGAAGTCGCCGTCCGTAAGCCTCTTCACCTCTGTGGTTTCGGCGGCGTCGAGTCGGAGCCTCCGGGTGGCTACGGCCTGCATCTCGATCACCTTCCCGTCCACCTTCTCCGAGGCCTCGGCGATCCCCACGTGGAAAACAGTCGGGATCACCGCGATCTGAGCGTCGCGTCCACTTCTTTCGAGGGCTCTGAGGGGTTTAACCATCGCCCCCCTGTGACCGAGCCGTCGAATCGCTGTCCGTCCTAGCTTTTTGGTGAACGCGTAGTTGACGGAAGCCGCGAGCGGGATGCTGACGCCCGGGACGATCAGTTTGACGAGCGCACGCTCTGTCACCTTCCGGGCGAGCACGGTACCCCCGAACTTGGCTGCCACGTTGACCATCGCTCGACGAACACCGGTCCGAAGCGCCTTCCGACCGAGGTACGCGGCTCCACGAGGCAGGGCGAGGAGGACCGCGTTTGATACCTCCTCCCAGAAATTGACCCCGAGCGAGTACCAGAAGACGGTCATGATGTCCTCGGGGTCCTCACGGTCGAGGTCCGCGTCCAGCACAACGGAGACGTCGTAGACCAGCCTGAGCTGGTGGTACGTGATGTAGGCGATCTCGGACAGGAGCGTTCCCACGAACGCAGCCGCAGTCGCGCCCCCTGTCATCGCCGTGCTCATTTCCGCCGCGCTCGCGGCGGCCCCCGCGACGCCGCCCGCTACCCCCATGTGTTGGGCCGATGACCGGACCAGCCGCTGCGCGATCCTCTTCTGATCGAGTCCGGGGTACTTCCGGCGGAAGTAGTCGGCGTTTACGTTCCTCGCGTGGACATCGAGGACTCGCCTGACCACCGTGGTGAACCACGTCCCGTTTCTGACTTGGTCGATGGGGGAGTCCCCTAGGAGAGCACGAAACTCTTCGATCTCACCTTTAATCTGCTTCGTGACGTTCGGCATGCGGTGTTCGGGCTGAGATGAGATGGGTTGGGTAGGAGGATTGGCCCCTCTCGGCTAATTCTACACAGGATCTGCCTTCCCGGCTCTCACGTCAGCCGAACACGCCCTCAACAGCCGCGTGGAGCTTGTCGGGGTAGAGGTGGCCGTAGTACCGGTTCGTCGTCTCGACGCTCTCGTGGCCCATGAGGCGCTGGATCATGAAGAGGGGGACGCCCTCGGACGCGAGCATGGCTCCGTACGTGTGGCGGATCGTGTGGCTCGTCACGTCATCTCCGAGCCCGGCCCGGTCCGCGTACGCCTTGATCCGCTTCGACGTCCGGGCCTCATTGAGTCGGCCGCCCTCGGCCGCCGTCAAGACGAAGGCTTGTCCGTCCCGCGTGGGCCGCGCTTTATCCAAGCGCATAAGCGTGTGGAGCGCGTCGCCGGCCACGGGGACGACACGCTCGTGGCCCGCCTTCGTGAGGTCGTGGCGGCCCACGATGACACGCCTCTTGTCGAGTTGGACGGCCGACCAGCGGAGCGAGGCGAGCTCGCCGATCCGGAGGCCGGTCCCGGCCTGGACACGGACGGCGTCGGAGAGCCACGCGACCTCGTTCGTTCTACCCCCGGCCTCGGGCAATGCCCGCGCCTTCGCAGCGGAGTCGATCTGGGCTAGAAGCTGTTCGAGTTCGGCTGGAGTCAGGAACCTGGCCTCCTTCCGGTACACCTTCGGCGGGCGCATCCGCTCCATCGGGTGCTGCTCGACGAGCCCCTCGGCGACGCACCAGTCGAAAAACTTCTTCAGGACGTTGTGGTAGCGGCGCCGAGTCGCCGGCTGCCGCTTGGACCCGTCGGGCTTCGGGGCGTCGATGAACCGCTCGACGTGGCGCCCCTCGACGTTCTCCAGACGCACGGCGGGTGGGAGCGTCCGCTGGAATCGCTTGAGCGTCTTCGCATCCTCAGAACGAGTCCTCTCCCGCTTCTCGGTCCTGGCGGCTCCGTAGCGCCCGATCACCTCGTCGAGCGTGACCCCGTACTCGGGGGCCCGGTCGCGCCACGGGTCGAACAGACCCAAGGACTCCTTCTTCTCCAAGTCGCCCAGCCGACGACGGGCGATCCGGCCGTCACGGGTCCGGAGCGTGACGTACTTCTGCTTCGGACGCCTGTCGGGGTCGTAGAAGACGGCGGCGTATCCGGAGATGCGTCCGGCGGCCTTAGCCTCAGCGTTCCGGTAGCGGGTTTCGAGTTCGGCCATGGGGATGGGGTGGGCTACGCGAACTCTAAATCTGACCTGTGCCACCCCCGAGACGTAACCTCGGTTATCCATTCACGCGAACTGCCCACGTGTCGGGGGTGAGCGCCCACGTCTCAGAGGAGACGCCGTTGCCGAGGTCCTCGATATCGGGTCTTCCGCCCGCGTCGTACACGCGGAAGACGCGCCACGCGGGGTCCCGCTCGGCGACCGACCTCTCATTCTCCGTCAGGTAAAACCGGTCGCTGCCGGACTTCGCGGACGCGGTCGACTTCACCTCAATGTGTCGTTCCGCCCCATCGACCTCGAACGAGACGACGTCGTAGCCCACGCTCGACCGGTCGGCCGAGACGAGACGGACGTCCCCGGCCAAGTCCTCCCGGCCAGCAGCGCGGAGACGGCGACGCTCGGCCTCTGCCACGATCAGCTCACCGTCGAACCCGATCCGCTCGCGTCGCTCCGCGTCCTCGATCCGCTTTGCGAGCTCCGCCTCGAAGTCGAGTTCCGGTCCGGTCTCCTTGGAGACCGACGTGCCGGGGTACCACAAAGGGTTGGACTCGCCCTCGTAGTAGAACGCGACGAACAGGAACGAGTGGGCGCCGATGAGGTCGACCGGCCCGTAGATCGGGCGGAGCCGGTCACGGACCCAAGCGATCAGGGCCGTGTAATCGGCGTACGGCTCCCACGTCACGTTCCACGACATCTTGAGGTCGCTCCCGAACCATCGGAGCGCCCGGTCGAACGTCCGGGGCCTCACCGGGGCGTATCGGTCGGGCGACATGAGCCACGCGAGGTAGGCGTACCAGGGCCAGTTGTTCGGGAGCCCGAGGGAGACCACGGTCTCGCGGAGGGACTCGAACCTGGGCCGGACCTCGGCGGGTTCGGCACCCCCACCCCGGAAGAAGTGGTGGAGGGCGAGGCCGAGCGTGGCTCGGGTAGCCCGGGTCCCCTCCTTCGCGGCGAGGAACAGGGGGGCGGCAGAGTTGCCCCGGTCCCCTTTCGAGACCTCCATGAGGTTCTTCGAGACCTTCGTGGAGCAGGCCGCCAGCGCGGCGTCGAAGATCCGGCCGGGTGACGAACCGACCCAGCCGTCCCACTTGCCTAGCTGGAGGAGGCGTGTGGCGGTCCCGCGCACCTCGTGCTTGTAATCGAGCTCGTGCTCGCGTAGCCGGACGTCGTCGAACCCGTTGAAGGGGCCGGGTCCATGGTGCTGAACGCCCCGGATGAACTGTCGGTGGGCGGCCTCGAATGCGGTGGTGTCGAAGGTTTGCCAGGACATCGTCTTATAGGTGAGTTACCGTGGCTGCCCGGATGATTGGCTCCCGGCACATGGTCGGCCGCGTGCCGGGTAGCAGTGAGACAAGATCCCTATCTCTCACCTCTTGAGGGAGACAGGCCTTGCGTTCGGTTCAATCTGTCCAAACGTGATCTATAGGGGCTGATGCTTGCGTCGTGCTGTTCAGCCCTCTGGCCTGTTCGTCGTTGGATCAGGTTATGTTCGGTGGATCCCGCGAGACGACCTAATGGACGGTCCCGATCTCTATACGCTCCTCGGAATCCCGCCGGGGGTAGCCCAGTCCGAGATTAGGCCGGCCTACATCCGGACCAGTCGGGTCCTACACCCCGACCGGTTCGACAGGGAGCGTCAGCCCGCCGAGTGGGCACAGGCGAACGAGATGTTGCGCCTCGTGAACGCGGCCTATGGAGTTCTCGGGGACCCCGCGAAGCGCGCCAAGTACGACGCCGATCGGATGGGCCAGCGGTCGCCTCAGGGGCCGCCTCCGTCGAAGCCGAGCGCTCCGCCGAGGCCGAGCGCTCCGCCCCAGTCTGGGTCCGCCCCCAGCCGTCCCGACCCCCCAAAGCCCAGGTCGAACGCTTCGCCGCCGGGCGACGAACCCGGATCGGCCGACCTCCACGACCTCCCTGAGCTCGCTCGCGAGCGCCTCTCGGCACGAGAGAGGGGTCAGCGCAACGACGGATTCCGAATACCGAGGGGCGGACTCGGGTGGCGGCTTTTAGGCCTGGCGACCGCCGTCGCCTGGTATCTCACCCTCTTGTTCGGGCTATCGCCAGAGCGCCGGTGGGTGAGGGGGGACCTGTACTTCTTTGGCGTCGTGACGCTCGTCTTGACGGCCGCGCTGGCGTACTGCGGGTGGTGGATCTGGGCGTGGCGCCATTCGGAGTTGAAAGGGGCGCTCTGGCTGACCCCCATGTACCTCATCGAGACAAGCCTCGACCACGTGCGATGGTGGCCGCTCTGGCGGCTCTCGAACGTCGGGGCCACGCACAAGTACAGAAACGGGGCCTACCAGCAAACGGAGATCCGGTTGGACTTCCCGAAAGGGAGCCACGTGGTTCACGTGGGTTCGAAAGACTTGGCCGAACGGTTCCTCGGTCGCCTGAAGGACCTCGACGCTCGCCTCCGAGCGGCCGCCCGCGCCGAGCGCTGGGAATACTTCCTCGACAACGACGACTTCGCCGGGGCGGTGAGTAGGGGGGCTGGGGTTCTCTCGTCAAAGGCGCAGAGGTGGGCGGCCGGAAGCGCGCTAGGCCTGGGGGTCGCCGTGTTCGCCGTGTCGGCAGCGATCAACGCCGACGCTCCAGTGTGGTCACCGAGACCGGCGTACCAGCCTCCGGCGCCGACCTACGCCAGTCCTCCGCCGGCGGCAGCACTCCCGACGGCGCCCGCCTTCACCGAGCCCGAGGTCCCTCTCCCGCCGAACGGCTGGAACCAGAACCTCTCAGGTCGCCGGGGGCTCGCCCCGTTCGAGGTGAGGACGAGGGCCGGGGGCGGGCACTACTTCGTCAAGGTGGCGGACTGGGCGACGGGAGTTCCAGTCGCCACCATGGTCGTCCACGAGGGGAGCAGTGCCGAGATCCTCCTCCCGCTCGGGAGCTACGAGGTGAAGTACGCGGCGGGGACGACGTGGTACGGGCCGGACTACCTGTTCGGTCCGGAGACGGCGTTCGGGCGCGCAGACAGCCGGTTCGACTTCGTCGAGGAGGGCAACCAGTACTCGGGGTACACGGTCGAGCTCTACCTCCAGCGGGACGGGAATCTCAGGACCAGCACGATCCGCGCCGACCAGTTTTAGGCGTCGACGGACTCGCCGACTGACGACGCGAGGACGGCTCGGTGGGCCGCATCGAGCTCGCCCGCCATCGTGATGATCGCGGCGATCCGGCGGGCCGTGTGCTGGAAGTGGCGGACCTCGTCGGCGGTGAGGTCGCGGCCCAAGACGTCGCGCTCGCGGTAGCTCAGCCACTTCTTCAGGACGGGGTACCCGCCCATCGTGAACTCCCACACCGCCGGAGGGACGTTCTGCCAGACGGCCCCGTCGTTGATCGCGACGTCATACGTGTGGTCGCCCGCGCCGAGGCGTCGGGCCTCGGCCCCCATCGCCAAGCGCTCGCCAGGGCTCGGGGGCCGGGATGGGAGCCGGCCCTTCCCACCGAACACCTTGCCGTTCTGGAGGCGACCCCAACCCGCTGTGAGGGCGCCGTCACCTCCGGACGGATCAAACGGCTGGCCGTCGGTCCGCTCGGGGACGGCTATCACGGCGAACTCGGGCGTGACCTGCCCGTCGGTTACTCCAACTGCGGCTCTCTCAGTGTCGAGGATCGTGGCGACTCGTCTCCCAACGGCCGCAGACTCCCGTAGCGCTTCGTATGTCGCGGGGAGCGGCACGCGGGGCCAGTCCTGCCTGAGCGCTCCGGAGTGGTCTTCCCGGTAGAGCGGGCTATGCAGTGTGGCGAGGGTGTGGTAGAAGAGGGCCTCGGGCTCGTCGCTGGCCCCAAGGGACCGGAGGTAGTCGCGGGCAGAGGGGGAGAGGTTCGCCACCCGATCGGCGTCTCCGACGTCGTCGAACAGCTCGGATGGCAGCGCGGAGGGTCGGACGAACAGGGGGAAATAACTGGCCCCGCTCTCCACGGTGTGGAACGATCCCAGTGAGGACGTGACGACGGGCGGATTGTACCCCTTCCTCTCCCTCATGGCTGCGGTCAGCCACACGTTCCCATCGAACATCTGGGGGCGGAGTTCGGGACGTTTCTCCTCTACCAGCTTCGTTTCTGGCTCCCAGTAGAGGTGACGCAGGTCAAAGGGTCGGTAGAGATATCGGACGAACGCGCCGGGCTCGACGCCACGGGCAACGAGTTCCTGTCGGACGTCTCTGGCGGCGAACCGTCTTGTCGTCTCCACGGCCCTCGCTGACACCTCCGCGAGCGCCTCGAACGGGATGTCAGCGTCGAAGTACTTCCTGATCCGTTCCCGAAGCCGGGATTCGTCGATGTCGACCACCAAGTCGGCCCTGGCGCTGATGACGCCGGGTGAACTGAAGGGGAAGAGGTCGGTGAGACGGGGCCAGTCGAGGTACCCATCTCCAACGCGGCGGGGCACAAGCGGATAGCCCAGGCGGGCCCTCGGAGCTAGATGGGAGTACCCGTCGGTTCCTGTCAGGTCCGAGGTGAACCGAAGCTCGTCGAGCTTGGTCTTCCCCCAGAGGTCTCGGTAGTACACCTCGGCCTCGCCATCGCCGGCCTCATCGGGTCGCCGGACGAGGGTCGTGACGGACACGCCGGATTGGATAGGCGACCGGTTCCCTCCGAGCGCGAAGACGCTGGGGTCGGGGGCCCCGTCGGGCGTCCGCTTGCCGGTCTCGCGGCTGTCGCCGTTGAGGTTGTCGACCCAGATCTTCGAGAACACGTCGAGGTAGCGCTCGCGCATCCCGGAGTGGCCCAGACCGTCAAGCCACACCGACTTCGTCACGAAGCAGACGACGCCGTGGCCGGGGGCGCGCTCGACGATGGCCCGTTCGGCAGCACGAAAGAACCGGACGAACAGGTCGTTCGTCGCCCGGCCCACGGGGGCCGGAGCCCGCTCTGTCGTCGAGTACGCGTCGCGGAGGGCCCGCTCCTCGCCCACGGGGACGGCGGCCAGCGCCTCGTAGGGAGGGTTACCTAGTACGACGAGGACCTCGGCCTCGCGCTTGACCCGCTCAGCGGCGTCCCGCTCGGCCGCCAATTCCGGGATTGGGAGGTCGGGGTGGGGGCCGTCGTCCCAGCCCGTCAGCGAGTTCGTGAGGTGGATGGCGGCCCGCTGGCCGTCCGCGAGCGGGACGCCGAGGTCGCGGAGGTAAAGACCGACCTGGAGGTGGGCCACCACGAACGGGGCCGTCAGGATCTCGAACCCCTTGACCCGGCCCATCGCAGCGGCGCGCACGTCGGCCTCGACCATACCCCCCCCCTCCCACGGAGCGTCTTCTCGATCCGGCGGAGGCAGGCGACGAGGTAGGCTCCCGTGCCGCACGCCGGGTCGAGGACGACGACGCCCGGGTCGGCCAGCCCGTCGGGCCGCCCGAGCTCCTCCTTGAGGACCGTGTCGACCCGGTCCACCATGTACTCCACGAGCGGGCGCGGCGTGTACCACACCCCGTACTCCTCGCGGAGTTCAGGGTCGTAGGCTTCGAGGAACGGCTCGTAGAAGTACTCGATGGCCGCCTCGTCGTCGAACCGGGAGAAGAGCTCGGCGTGGCGGACCCGGTTGAGGAGTGCCGTGGCGCGGTTGAGGTCGTCGCGGAGGTCGAGGGCCCTGACGTTCGACGACTTCGTGACCTCGTCGAAGAGGGCCTGGAGCGCCGGGACGCGTAGGAAGTCCCCGGCGCGGCCCCAGTAGAAGAGGGCCCCCCGGTCCCGGTCCACGGCCTCGCGGTGCCACAGCGTCCACGCAGCGAAGAGCCCGTAGAACAGGGTCTGGACGACGGTCGCTACGAAGAACCGCCGGCCCCGACGGTCCCCGAACGTGACGCCCAGCGTGGCCTCAAGCGACTGGCGGAGCGCGTCGAGGCGGCCCATGTCGGTCCGTTCGAGCTTGACCCGGGCGTCTCTGGCGTACGAGGCGAGCCACACGGCGAGGTCCTGGGGCCGCGTGATAGGCGCGTTGTGGAGGAGCGCGCGACGGAGGAACTCGGCGAACGCGACGCCCATCTCGGCCTCCGCGTCGGAGGGTCGTTCGGCCAGCGTCCACAGGTCGGGGGCGGAGCCGGCGAGGTCGATCCGTTCTCTGACCTCGGGCACGTTGATGTCCTCGGCGTCGAGGGTTCCGACCAGCACGAACTGGCGGAGGTTCGTTGCCAGGACGGACCCGTATCGCCTCCGGTACCGCTCGACCTGGGCGCCCTCCTCCGTCGCCGGATCGAGCATCTTCTCGATGGGGACGTCGGGCGCTTTGACCTCGATGGCGCCTCGGGCGGGAGGGGGGCCGAGACCGCCGTGGAGGTGGGCGAGCTGGCCCGAGGTGAAGAGGCCCCCGTCGGGGTGACCGGCCCCCGTGTCGCGGAGTTGGAACGCCGAGTGGACGCGGGGGCGGAGTCCGGCCCCGGCCGCGTCGAAGGTGGCCTCCAGCACCCCGTAGTAGGACGTCTCGTCGGTCGTCTGGCCGTTCGCGCGCTTCGTCGCGAGGCCACGGAGGTAATCGGCGAGGAGGGGCACGGCGCTCTGAGGGGGGCGGCAATCATAGCCCCGACGGGCCGTCCCGCGCACCCCCTTCCCTCGCCCTGCTTGTCAGCTCGTTTGACCGGCCATCGTCGACGGTTACACGCTTGATCGGGAGTTGGGGTTGTTCTGGTCCAACGGCCCGCGTTGATCTCAGGCTTTCTTGCTCCAAGAACCGACGGGGACGTCGTTCGCCTCCCCCTGACCGTCCTGCTGGAAGCCGCCCGCTCTGACGTGTTCGACGTGCCCATTGCCGTGGTGTGGGCCGGCCTCTCATTGATCGACTTAGCGGCCCAACTCTTCTTCGAGCCTCGATGCGGCCGCGACCAGGGCTTCGGGTCTCACTCCGAGTCCGGCCGCCAGACGGAACAGCGTCGGGAGCGACGGCAGCCGGCGCCCCGTCTCCATCTGGGCGATGGAGACCCGGCCGACGCCGGACTCGTGCGCGAGATCCTCTTGCGTCATCGACCGCTCCTCGCGCAGGCGGCGGAGGGCGGTCGCGAACGCCCGGTTCAGGTCGGTCCCCATAGACCGGGATCCTAGGAGGGAGACCGCTCATCGTCTGTATCAAAGTCGATACATTGAGGAGCTTCACTCACCCCCCGATCCCATGCCCGAGTGGTACGTCGCCCGCTCCGGCGAGAAGAGCGGCCCGTTCGACGAGGTCCAGGTCCGCTCGCTCGTCTCCTCGGGCGTCCTCGGCGACGACGCGCTCGTCTGGCACGACGGGCTCGACGACTGGCGCCCGGCCCGCGAGGTGATAGGGGACCTCGGTAGCGCGCCCCCGCCATTGCCGGGTGGGTCACCTCGCCCCGTTTCGGGGGGCGGGCGGCCGCCGTCTCTGCCCGGCGTTGATGGGCCCACTCCGGCGGTCTCGCGAGGTGGCGTCGTCGCGGCCGGTGCGGCGTTCGGCAGGGGGGAGCCCGACGGGGAAGGGGAGTCGTCGGGGGCCTCGACCCCCCTCGCCTTGCTCCTCACCGCGAGGGTCACGGCCGCCGCGACGGCGGTCCAGGCCGCCGCGTTCCTGGTCGCCATGAGCCAGACGTTCAGCGCGCTGCCGACGGCGGCCGCCCTGGTCGTCGCCTTCGCCCCGGTCGTCGCCTCCCGATACCTCCGTCGGACGCCGGGCCGGCCACCGGCACTGGTCCCGTACCTCGCGATCTGGGTGGGCTCGGCGTTCGTCCTACTGATGGCGGCGGTGCCGTTCATGTACGGCCTCTCCTACGCGTTTTATCCGACCACGCCCATCGAGGCAGGGTGGTGC
>CAYPVZ010000040.1:0-14079 GCA_964414235.1 uncultured Rhodothermales bacterium
GCAGTTCGCGACCGCCTACGATCTGACCGGGCTTGAACAGGGGCGACGACATCGTTTCGCGACTTCGACCACGCGAAGCTTACGAAATCATCGCTCTGGGGTTCAGCGGGCGATGGAGAGTGGTGCTGCGGTCCCTCGTCGACCGTCGATCTCAGACACGAGGAAGTAGACGCCAGCAGGGAGGTCCGAGACCACCAGCTCGACGGGCGTGCTCCCGGCTGGACGAGCGCCGACCTCGGCCGAGCGCACGAGGCGGCCGGCGGCGTCGTAGATGGCGAGCGCGACCGAGGCCGGGTGGGCCAGCGTGACCACCACGGTTGCGTGATCGCGGGTGGGGTTGGGGTAGACCACCAGCGGCGCCGGCCCATCAAAACCCCATCCGGGTGGCTCTTCGCCCGCGACGGCGACGCTCAACTCGATGGCTCGGGTGATGAGTCCCACGTCTTCAGTCTGGGAGAAGTGCCACCTCTCCGAGCCCCCCCACCACACGTCCCCACCGGCGGGGCCGAACCAAACAACGTTGTTGCCATCAAGGTACCGAAGAGCTTGGCGCTCAGCGTCGACGACGTAATCGCCGGTTCCAGACGCATTACCGATCAAGTAAACGTATCGGACGTCGAGTGGGAGGGGGAGGGCGGGGTTATCGAGGCCGAGTTTGACCTGAGGGTCGCCGATGTTTAGCCCTTCGATCACGTCATCCTCGTCCCCGTCGGCGTTCACGTCGCGGTTGTAGTAGAGCTCCTGAAAGTCTTCAGAGCCTCCGTAGAGGTAGCGCCCGCGCTCGCCCGTCCGGGAGTGCCAGTAGCGAAGGTCCCGCACGGCCTCGGAGTCGTTGTCGAGTCCGCCAAAGGCCTCGAAGCCGATCAGCGTCGAATTGCTCCCAAGGTGGGGCGTCCCGTAGGTCACGGCGGCCGCAACCCCGTGGTCGGAACGGTGCCACCAGCGGTGCGTCCCGTCAGGGTTACGACGCTGGAGGTACTCGCGAATCGCGAGCCCGCCCATCGAGTGCCCGACGAGGATCACGCGGTCGGAGCCTGTGGCCTGGCGCACCAACTCGACCGCGATCCCGACGGCCATTCCCTGCTTGGCTGCCGCCGACTGGTTGCTCTCCGAGTCGCCCGTCGAGCCGTGAACGTAGTGGGGGTAGACGTAGCCGTCAGCCGGGTTGTAGAGGCTCTGGAAGTTGACGAGGAAGAGCCGGGAACTGGTCTGGGTGCTTACCCGTGGCTGGGCAGACGCAGAGGCCACGATCCGACTCTGGCCTCGGACCCGAGGGCAGTCGGCTTCGGTTTCAAAGTCCCAGAACGGTGCGAAGTCCGTGTACACGAAGTCGTCCTCGGCCCGCGTCGAGGCGCTCGTGTTCAGGTCGAAGTGGATGGTGTAGGGCGTGCCCCAGGTTGGCTCGAACTGGCGAACGGCTGCGAGCCAGGTGTAGTCGCAGGAGTTGAGGCCGTGGACGAAGAGGATCGGGTAGGCCGGCTGCGCCGCGACGCTGGCGACGAAGGCCGCCAGCAGGGGGAGGGAGCGTATCAGTAGATGCACGGGGAAGCGAGAAAGACCTACTCGCTAGCGGAAGGGGCGTGGCAAACGCGGCACCGCGTGGCACCGGGTTGCCACGCGTGGATCTGCCTAAAACATATCAAAAAGAAAGAACAGGAGAGAACGTGGCAGAAATCCCTTCTGAGACCCTCCCCCTCTCTCCGCGTGGCAGACGTGGCACCGCGTGGCAAACCGGACTTCGGCGGATCCCGTTGGCGCCCAGGCGGATGGGCCGACGGCGTAGCAAACGTGGCAGACGTGGCACGCGTGACGGGGCCTGGGGAGGGGGGGAGGGGTGCCACGTTTGCCACGTCTGGTGAAACCCGGGGTTCTGGCCAAGGAGGGCTGATTCTCGCGTGGCACGCCCGCGCCACGCCGCGCCACGGGGCGTCCTAATGGTGCCGCCCGCGCTCCGGACCCCCTCCTGCCTCGGCCTTCAGCCCGCGACCACGGTGCTGGCGATGATCGCGACGACGGCGATCCCGATGCCCACGAGCGAGAGGCAGGTCGCGGCGATAGGCGTCAGTCTCATCACGCACAGGCCCGGTCTCTCTATCAAGACATCTCCGGCATCCAGCGGCAGAACCTACCACGCAGGGCACTCACCTCGGCGACCGACCCGCCGACCGGAACGCGTCGAGATCCGCCTCGGCGCTGGCGAGCTCTGTGCTCCGCGTGCAGGCGCCGGCCCAGATCGTACCGTCGTACCTCCGCCACCCGTAGACGAGGTATCGCTTCCCCGCCTGGTAGTTGACGATGCAGTGGGCCTCGCGGATGACGAGGCGCCGCCCCACTCATCCTTTCCACACCTCAGAGACGTCAACGGTCACGGTGAGCACGCGCTCGATCTCGACCACATCCACGACGGTCCCGACCGAGGCCGCGTCGTAGGTCGTGCCAGGGCTGTCGGCATCCGCCGAACACATGCACTGTGCGAGCACGACGCCAGCCTGGAAGGCGATCGAAAAGACTCCGGCTAGAGTGACGTAGCGGAAGAGCGGAGTGGCTGCTCAGCCGCATCGGCCAAACGGTACCGTGGTGGCCGATGCTAAGAAAGTGGAGGCGTTTTAGAAGGCTGAGAATCCTCAGCCCCTGTTTCGACCTGCAGCGGATGGTTATTTGTCGCCTCCCCTGCGACGTGCGGTATCTCAAGGTCGCGGCTTCTTGGGCCGGCCTCTTGTATCAGTCTGGTACTCTGTAGCTCTATATTGATAAAGTTTCTAATCTCGTCTGTGGCTCTGTCGTGTTTGGGGAATCCTTTCGATCTGCTATAGTGTTGTATTTCGCTGTACAGACCCTCGAATCGCTCGTAATATGAATTGTCGTTCTCCTCTCTCCTTAGAACCATCACTCCATTTCTTGCCATTCCCCAATAGTGTTCAATATAAAAAGAATACAAGTCCCAAACTATGTCTATATCAACTATCTTTCTGTTAAGAAAAATACCTAGCTCCTCAAAGAATGTACATACGATTATTGAAGAATGGCTAAGAGATTTGCTCTCTGGATTGTATTCGTGGCATAAGCTTCGTCGGGCTTGGACCATTAGTTTGGAATTCCATCTCCTGTTTAGGATGTCCATTGAATTGATAAGATGGGCATCTCTTTGGAAGCGCAATTGTCTTAGAATTAAAAATAGTGAAATTGCGACCGTAAAGAACTGGCACATGATCCAGAACCATTCGCCATTGGGGCTGAATAAGATCATGGGTGTTGGGTTTGTTCGGGAGCGAGGCACATAATCAGTACGTGAGCGGATGCAGGAGGTCCCGCTAGCACCCAAACGCAGGCGCGTTCCCTGTAAGAGTACAGATCCGCCCGAAACGCAGCAAGCCGCCGCGTAAGAAAGCGTCGTCCCCGTACACGTCGACGCCGTCGAACTGGCGACGTCTACAGCGCTACCTCGGCCCGGGGCACATGCCCGAGCAGCCGGAAGTCCTGCCGGAAGACCTCCAGCGGGAACACCTCGTCGGGGTAGGCCCGCTTGTCCTCGTTGTCGCTTCGCAGCGTCACCTGGTAGCGGAAGCCGTCCTCCTCGCGGACGGAGCCCATCACAACGCGTTTGATGAGCAGGCCGTAGGGGCCGGCGATGAGGTAGAGCGCGCCTGAGACCGGAGCGTCGTCGACATCGAGAAGCACGACGAAGACCTTCTGGCCGGACTGGAGCGTGGGCCAGTTCGAGTCGCCTGTGACGGTGATGCGGCGGACGCGTGTGGGATCGTCAACGCCGAAGGTGTCGCGGAGGAGGGCACGAGGCCACCAGGTCAGGCCGGTGATGGACTCGTCCTCTCCGAAGTCGGCGCCGTTTGCGCTGGCGGCGGCCTCGACAGAGGCGTGGTCAAAGATGGGCACGAGATCCGAAGTAGGAAACGGGGGCGAAGGGTTCACCCTCCCCCCTGACGATGAAGTGTCACCCGCTGCCCTACTGATCATTTCCCCCTGCCCTGTGAGAAGCCAGGTCTGAGAGATTGTCAACATATCGGAGACTTTGCTGAGGACCTCTAGGGGCGGAGGTGTTCGACCTCGCTCCCAGTTCGAAACCGTTTGTTTCGATACGCCAAGGGCATTTCCTAGCTCCTCCTGAGACTGGTTGCTGTGACGTCTCGCTGCACGGAGTCGCTCTGAGGTTGTCGTCATAGAGTTGACCTGGGCTCCGAAGGGTTGACCGAAAGTCTCCTTCATGTTTACTATGTCGCCTGTCCCGCTACGGACGGGACAGCCGCAGGTTACTGCCGTCCCCCCAATGACCTCTTTGACCTCACTCGGTGTCGCCGAGCAGCACGCGGATCATCAACGAGCTCGCCTCGGCGAAGCCTCCCGCGAGTACCGCGCCTCCCTCGCCCTCCTCGCGGCGGAGATCCGCACCATGGCCTCCAGCCTCCTCGGCTCCGTCGACGCCCTCTGCGAGCTCGTCGAGGAGCGGACCGCGCTGCAGGGGCCGGACAAACGGGTCCCCGCGCGCACCGTCCGCAACGCGCTCTACGAACGGTTCGTCCCCGAGCACCTCGCTGCCTGCGTCGACGCGCTGGCGGCCGTCGCGACGGGAGCCACGGGCGCACGGGTAGCGGCATGAGCGACGGATTCCAGCAGCCGCCCCTCCGCATCGACCCTGCCGAGACCGGTGTCCCCATCGAGGCGATGTCTCGTGGGATCGCCCGCGACGTCGAGGCGGCCCACGCGAATCGCCAGCCCGGCGAGCCGCCCGTCACCGAGGTCGCCCCGTCGCCCGATGAGATCCGGTTGGCCCCGACCACGGAGCCCGTAGAGGGCGTCCACCTCGTCCCCGTCCGGGGCTCGGTCTACGTCGGCTTCGAGACGGAAGGGGAGGGGTACCAGACGTTCCCCATCGAGGGCGCGGCCGTCGCCAGCCGCTACGGCACCGTCCCGCCCTCGCCCGACGCGTATGTCGAGCGGGCGATCCGCCGTGGCCAACTCGACGAGACCCGCGCGGCAGCCGAGATGCGCGCCGCCGGCTGGCCCCTCGCCAGCGCCTACGGCGCGCTCATGACGCGCCGGCTGGCCGCCGACGAGCCCGCAGGAGACGACCAGACCGCCGTGCTCCGCGTGCTCCGCGACGTCTACGCCGCCCGGTCCGCGGCCGTCGTGCTCCAGCGCGCCGGTGGCCGCCCCACGTCGTTCACGGCGCGCGAGCTGATGTCGATGCACCTCCCACCTCCGAGGTGGCTGGTCGAGGGCGTCATCCCGGAGGGCGTCACGCTGCTCGCCGGAAAGCCGAAGCAAGGGAAGAGCCGGTTCACACGCAACGTCGCGGTCGCGCTGGCCTCGGGGGGACGCGCGCTCGGCGCGGTGCCCGTCGATCCGATGGGCGTCCTGTACCTCCACCTGGAGGGCGGCCTCGCCGGTGTCCGTCAGGACGTGCTCACGCTCTGCGGCGGCGACCCGGTGGCGGTCCCTGAGGCGCTCGCCTTCGAGACCGACTGGCCGCGCGGCGTCGATGGCGTCGAGGCCCTCGGGCGCTACTTCGAGGCCCACGAGGCCTGCCGGCTCGTCGTCATCGACACGCTCAAGCTCTTCCGCACCGACCCGACAGGCTCGGGCTCGATGTACGACGAGGACTACGCCGCGACCGTCGCGATCTCGAAGATGTGCCAGCGGTGGGGCGTCAACGCTCTCATCGTCCACCACGCATCGAAGCGCACGGCCGAGGGCGTCGAGGACGTGCTCGACCTCATCTCGGGCTCGACCGGCCTCGTGGCCGGCGTCGACAACGGCGCCGTGCTGGCGAAGACCTCGCAGGGCGTCGTGTTGGCGGTCCGCCCGCGCGACCTGGAGGGCGTCGACCTCGCCGTCGAGTGGGACGACGCGCTGGCGACGTGGCGCGTGATGGGCGACGCCGCCGTCCACAACGCGAGCGAGCGCCAGCGGCGGATCTACGACGTCATCAAGGACAGCCGCGACGAGCTCCAGGCCTACGAGATCGCCCAGATCCTGGAGATTGACGCCGGGACGATCCGCAAAGAGCTCCACCGGATGCGGCAGAAGTCGCCGCCGCTCGTCGAGCAGCGCGGGAAGGTGTGGGTCCTCGCCTCGCGCCCGCTGAGCGAGCAAGAGGCGGAGGCGTGGCGCCTGGAGGGCCACCTCCCACCCGGCGTCGAGGCCGCCACCCCTGAGGCGCCCACTGAGGGGCCCGGCAGAGAGCCCCCGTTCTAGCCCCCGGCTCCATGCCCCGCTCTTCTCGCCTCACTCGTGCCGAGCGAGCCGTCCTCGCGGTCTTCTACCGCTCCGAGCGCGGTGGCGCTCTCACCACGGCTGAGGTCATCGCCCAGCACGCCGCCAGTCCGGACCGCTCGCGCTTCGGCGCGTCCCTCGTCGCTCGCATGGCGAGCACGTCGTGGGCCCGAGAGCGAGGAGCGACCTCGCCCGCGCTGGAGTGCCAGCCGCATGCCGACGGCACGCCCCGCTTCCGGCTGCGCGAGATGTGGACGGCCACGCACCGCGTCCCCGTCAGCCCGTAGTCCCCAAACGAGGCACGCCCCGGGGGGCATCCCGAGGCGCGCACGCGGCCGGCGAACCGGCCACCCATGATCGCTTCCGTGCGAAGCGACCACGATGAACCTGCAAGCTATCCAGAGCCCCCAGGGCCCACAACTCCCCGCCGTCTCCGGCGCCGGCCCCCTGGCCGTCCTCGCCGATCTCGACGTGCTCCCCGACACCTTCAGCGTTGACGCCGCCGTCTGCGGGCTCGCCACGCGTGGCCACGCCCGCCCGCACGTCCTCCACGCGCTCGACGCGGCTGTTTTCCTGGGTCGGCTCCGACGCCTGGCCCGCCAGTTCACCGGCCCGTGGGCGTTCCTGTCTGCGTTCGAGCACGTTGCAAAGTCCGAGATGGTTGATCTCGACGCCTACGATCTCGGCGCGGCCTATCGTCTCCTCGGCCTCGGCATGGTCTCGTGCCCGTTCGAGTCCGATGGCCCCGAGCGCCGCCGCTTCGTCGCTGGCTGGGACGAGCAGGACGACGCGCTGGCGGGGGAGGGATGATGCCGAGCCGCCCCACCATCGCGCTCATCAGCTGCACGCGGAGGAAGTCCGGCGTGCGCTCGACCGTCCGCGACCTCTACGCTCCGTCGCAGCTGTTCTCGAAGTCGCTGGCCTACGCCGAGCGCGGCCTCGGCGCCGACGTCGTGCTCGTTCTCTCGGCCGAGCACGGCGTCCTCTCGCTGAACGATGTGCTCGACCCCTACGAGCGGTCGCTCCGCTCCATCCCGAAGCTCGGCCGTGAGGGATGGGGGATGCAGGTTGTTGCCGACCTCCGCCAGCGGTTCACGGGCCAGCGGCCGTCCTACGTCGGGCTGGCGGGGCGGACGTACCTCGACCCGCTCCGGCCCCATATCGCGCGCCTCGACGAGCCGCTGGCAGGTATGGGCATCGGGAAGCGGCTCCGCTGGCTGAACGAGAACACGCCGGACTGATGCCACAGTTCAACTTCCAACGCCGCTTCGCCGATGCCGTCGAGACCGGCACGAAGCGCCAGACGGTGCGGCACATCCGGAGGCGTCGACCCGAGGTCGGGCAGACGGCCCACCTCTTCACGGGGCTCCGTACGAAGGCCGCCCGATGCCTCGGCCGCCACCCTATTACCGACGCCCGCCCGGTGTTCGTCGACCTGGACGGTTCACTTCGCCTCGGGGAGACCGGCGACCCGGACGCCGTCTACCACGGCCGCGCGCTCACGCCCACAGAGGCGAACGCCTTGGCCATCGCCGACGGGTTCGCCAGTTGGGCGAAGATGGTGGAATGGATCGAGGCCACGCATGGCCTTCCGTTCGAGGGGACCGTCACAGTCTGGAATCCCGACGCGGTATGAGCTGCTCCGCCGTCCATTCCTCTGCGGGTCTCCGGCTGGTCCCTAGCCCGCGTCTCGATGTCGAGACCGCGCGCCAACTCGCGCAGGCGGCCGAGGACCGAGCCGGCACCGGGCGCATCGTGACGGAGGAGGAGGCTATCGCCATGATTCGACTGGCGCGACGTATCGTGGCCTGCGATCCGGGGGGGCGCTTCGCCGCGTAGGTCGCTCTACTTCGGAAGGCGAGATCCCCGGGGAATGATGCCGATTCAACTGTCGAACCCATGCGCCACGCCCTCGCCTACTCTCGCGTCTCCTCTTCCGACCAAGCCGAGGGCTACAGCTTGCGTGCTCAGCAGAGCGCGATCGCATCCGGAGCTGCCCGGTATGGTGCGGTCATCGTGGGCCACTACTCCGACGACGACAGCGCCAAGCACGGCCGAACCCTGACCGAGTCATTCGACCGCCGGCCCGGGTGGCAGAACCTCCTGAAGCAAATTCGCCAGCACCCGGCGAAGCGCGGTGGACCCACGCTTGTGCTCCTGAAAGACTGGAGCCGGTTCAGCCGCCACACGGCGGCGGGCTGGGCCATGATCCATCAGCTCCAGCAACTCGGCGTCGAGGTTCAGGCCGTTGACCAGCCCATCGACTGGGAGAGCCCAGAGCATCCGACGCTGGTCGGGATGTACCTCTCGCTGCCCGAGGCCGATAACAGGCGCCGACAGGTCTCGATCCGGGCTGGGCAACGTCAGGCGGCCATCGAGGGGCGATGGGTCCGACGCGCGCCCGTGGGCTACCGACCGACCTACGCCGTCGTCCCTGGACGGATGCGTCCCGAGCGCGTCGGCATCGAGCCCGATCCCGAAATCGGTCCGCTCATGGCCGAGGCGTATCTCCTCGCCACCGACCCCGATGTCTCCCTCGACTCGATCCGCAAGCAGCTGCGCAGGCCGAACGGGCAACCACTGTTTTCCTCAGCGAACTGGCTTTCTCAGGCTCTCCGCAGACGGGTGTGTCTCGGTGAGGTCCTCATCCCCGCAGGGGGCGGCCAGCCCGAACGGTGGGCGCTCGGCGCACACGAGGCGATCATCGACCGTGCGACGTGGGAGGCGGTTCAAGATCGCCTCGATGGCAGTCTCCGGAAGCCGAACGGGCGTCAGAAGAAGCTCAAGCTGTCGCCGGATCTCCCGCTCCGCGGGCACCTGCTCGGACCCGGAGGGGACGTTCTCACCGGCTCGGGCTCGACCAGCCGGCACGGCTACACGGTGTGGTACTACCACGGTCGGGGGAAGGGAGCCTACCGGTTGAAGGCGGACGAGGCTCACGAAGCGCTGCTCGACTGCTACCGTCAGCTTTCCCCAAGCCCCGGCTTCCTCGCCGTTCTGCGCGCCGTGTGTGAGCAGGAGATCGAGGGCCGCGCTGCACGGGCCTCGATCGATCTGGCGTCGGCGCGTGCTGCCTTGCAAGCCGCTGAGCGTCGTCAACTTGCCGCCGACGAAGCCATCGTCGACGGGACGATCCCAGCCGATGCGTATGTCCGTCTCGCGGCCTCTCGGGCTGCTGCCGTCGAGGAGGCCACCGTGCGTGTTGAGGCCGCCAAGGGCACCACCAAGGAGGACGGGACACGCGATCTGAAGGCTCTCCGGTATGTGCTACCACTGCTCACGGACCTGGCGGGGCTGTGGGAAGCGTCGGGCATCGAGGGGCGTCATGCCCTGGTGGGTTCGACTTTCCCCTCTGGATTGACGGTAGCCGACGGGCGAGTTGTCGAACCCCGATTTGGGCCTCTGCTTTCGGCCCTGGCGGCATCAACAAAGCCAAAAACAACAGCGGCCGACCCCGAGGAGTCGGCCGCTGAGTCGGTATGTGGAGATGCCGGGAGTCGAACCCGGGTCCGAAAGGCGTTACAGTCCAGGCGTCTACGCGCGTAGTCAGCGCATTCGAGGTCTTTGTCTACCCGGCGTGGCCCGCTGACGGGCTTCCGGGTGGACGCAGGCTGATTGAATCTCGTCCCTTCAGCTCAGCCGGAGCCTCCGGGACCAGCTCACTCTAGTCGGTGCCTCGCACAGCGATAGTGAGCGTCCGCCGTGCGAGACAGCTAGCGGCGTGAGTTACGCGGCCAGCGAGTAGGAGTAGTCGTTCGCAGCTACAATTGCGGTCCGATGGGTATCACGGGCGTATCGGACACCACCCGGCGCGCAGCCTGCCGCACACGTCTCTCGTCGAAACCGTGTCATCCCCAAAGAACAGCCGGCACCAGAGGCGCCAGCGAGTCCATAACGTACGCACAGAGGGAGCGGTGCCTACTCCGTCGCGTCTTCATCACGGTCCCGGGGCGTCCCGAGGGGGACGAGGCCGCGCGTGCGGAGTGCATCGGACAGCGGGCCGAGGACGGAGGCTCGGAGGTCAGCGTCGAGTGCGTAGAGCTTCGAACGGCCGCCGAGGAGCGAACGGCGCTCCGCACGGACGTAGACGCGGACATAGCCGCCCGATAGCGGCACGAGGTCAAGCTCAACGTCCGTCCGCGGAGCGACGCGCTGGCGGGCCGTCGTCACGATGGCCGTGTCGCGCGCCACGGCCATCTCCCAGCCGGCTTCGACGGCGGCCTCGCGAAGCTGGCCTGTCAGGTTCGGGGGCTCCGCGCGGACCTCGTAGTCGCGGTAGGGCGGGCTGAGACGGGAGGCGCAGCCGACGAGCGTGACGGCGAGGACCAGGAAAGCGAGTCGAGCCATGCCTTCAGACTACGGCCGCGTGCAGTCCGCGGACAGGCCAAAAACGAAGCCGGGCGGACACGCTCACCCATACGTGTCCGCCCGGCGTGCGCGGGCCGAAGGCCCCGATGCGCACAGGGTTCGCTCTTCGCATCCCGGGCGCTGAGCGCCGATCGGGACGTGCTCCAACTCCTTTCAAGGCGCGTGCCAACTAGATCCACGACCGCTCCGAGCGTGGGCGGAGCGATTCCAAGACGGAACAGCAGGGTACCCGTCCACCGCTCTGGACGGGGCTGTCGCTGATCTCGGTCGTCCGTGGGATTTCTGCGTCCGAATGCCCGCTGGCGGCAGAGCCGAAGGAGGGGGCCGCGTGAAGGCTCGGTCAGAACCCGGCGGAGACCTAGGCGAGGGCGCTGGCTGGCCCTACCTTTGCCGTCTACGCCCACGATCACCTCAACCCCGGCCTCATGCCCTGCGGACGCAAGCGCAAGCGCCATAAGATCGCGACCCACAAGCGGAAGAAGCGGCTTCGCAAGAACCGCCACAAGAAGAAGGTCCGCTAATCGGGCGCCGCGATCCGGCACACGAACCTACAGGCCGTCCCCGGAGCGGGGGCGGCCTGTTTCAGGATCAGCCGGTTTCCGGCCGGTCCGGTGCAGGCCGGACGCCCGACCCGGTTATCTTCGGCCGCTACCGGAACACCTCCCAGCCTTTCCCCATGAGCCAGCGCAGCCGTTCCGTCCGTGCCTCCATCTGGGGCTTCCTCGTCGGCGGCGCCGCCGGCCTAGGCCTTGGCCTCCTCCTCGCGCCCGACGAGGGCCGCCAACTCCGCCGCCGCGCGGCGTACCTCCTCGACCGCTGGGCTGGCGACCTCGCCGCGCTCGTCGACCGGCTCGACGGGGGCGGGGTCTCCTCCGACGCCCGCGCCCGCGCCGATGCGCTCGTCGCCGACGCCCGCCAGCAGGCTGAGGACCTCCTCACCGAGGCCGACGCCCTCATCAGCCAGGCCCGCTCCGGCCGCTCTGGCAACGGCACCGTTTAGCCCTCCCTCTCTCCCGTGCGTTTTACGATTCTCCTCCCAAGCGCGGAGGGCAAGGAGGCCGGCGGCAACCCGCTGGCCCCCGACATGTTCGACTACCGCTCGTCGAACACGTTCAACTACTTCTCGGACCTCAACCCCGAGCGCCGTACCCTGATCGACGCGCTTCAGGCGCAGGTCCGCGAGGGCGGCGAAGCCGATCTGGAGACGCTCTTCGGCGTCAAGGGCGATGCGCTGGCGGAGGCGGTTGAGCTCAACATCGACGTCTACAAGAGCCCGCTCATGGCGGCCGTCGATCGCTATGGGCCGGGCGTCATGTACCGCGCGATGGACTTCGCCGGGCTCCCCACCGGCTCGCAGCGTCGACTTCTCGAGAACGGGGTCATCTTCTCGGGCCTCTTCGGGCTCCTCCGCCCGGACGATCTGATCCCGAACTACAAGCTCAAGATGGACGCCAGGGTCGACGGCGTCGGCAAGGTCGCCAGCTACTGGCGGGAGCCGCTTTCGGCCGAGCTGAACAAGCTGGTCGAGGGCCACGCGGTCTGG
Source organism: uncultured Rhodothermales bacterium (assembly GCA_964414235.1). Taxonomy (GTDB): domain Bacteria; phylum Bacteroidota; class Rhodothermia; order Rhodothermales; family Rubricoccaceae; genus Rubrivirga. Next base: position 12,140 of record CAYPVZ010000040.1, read on the forward strand.
AACCTTCTCCCGGGCACGCACGAGATGGCCTGGAACGACGCGGAGACCTACGGCCGGATGATCCGGATCAAGTTCTTCCGCGAGGACGAGACGGGCGAGCGCTCCGCCGTCACGCACGGCGTCAAGGAGCTCCGCGGCGCACTCGTGGCCTACATCGTCAACGAGACGGCCGATTCGGTCGACGCGCTGGAGGACTGGGAGGCGCCGGACGGCTACGAGGTCGACCATGAGGCGTCGGAGATCGACGCCAAGGGTGGGGGGACTGTCGTGATGGTCACCTCCCCGGGCTGGGAAGCACGCCGCGTCGCTCGCCGGAAGGCCCGTGCCGAGGCCGAAGCAGAGAATGCCCGCCGCCGCTCTCGCTCCGAGGACGACGAGGACGACGACTGATCTCGGAGGCAGCGGCACGCGTGCTGTTGTCGCTCCGCCCTTCTGAATTTCCCCCCTCCAATGTCCGTCGTCATCGGGATCGCCGGGGGCTCCGGCTCGGGCAAGACGACCGTCCAGCGCCGCGTGATGGAGCGGTTTGGCACGCGCCGGATCGCGCTGCTGGACCACGATGCCTACTACCGCCCGCTCGATCACCTCGCACCCGATCAGCGCGCCCGGTTCAACTTCGACCACCCGGACGCGCTCGAAACGGAGCTGATGGTGGCCCACCTCGACCGGCTGATCGCCGGCGAACCGATCGAGAAGCCGACGTACTCGTTCGAGACGCACAGCCGGCTCGATCAGACCGAACCCATCGAGCCGCGACCGGTGATTCTGGTGGAAGGGATTCTCGTGCTGGCAGAGCCCGATCTCCGCGAGCGGATGGACGTCAAGCTGTTCGTCGACGCCGCGCCGGACGTCCGGCTCATGCGACGGATGGAGCGCGACATCCACGAGCGCGGGCGGAGTGTGGGGTCGGTCCTGGAGCAGTACCGGCGGACGGTCCGGCCGATGCACCTGGAGTTCGTCGAGCCCTCGAAGCGGCATGCGGACGTCATCATCCCGCGCGGCGGGCAGAACCAAGTCGCCATCGACATGGTCCTCGCGCGCGTCCAGTCGTTGCTGGATCTCGACGCGCGCTAGCCGCTGGCAGCCGTCGCCAGCCGGCGGATTCCGTCCAAGACGAGCGTGGGCTCGATCCGGTCGATGCCGTCGATGTGGGCGGCGAGCCAGTCGGCCCAGCCGCCCGTCGCGACGACCAGCGCGTCGCCGCCGAGCATATCGAGTGTCCGCCGGAGCAGGCCGGAGACCCCGTCGGTCACGAGCGTGCCCAGCCCCGCCTGCATCGCGCTGACCGACGAGTCGCCGACGGCGCGGACGACATCGGGCCATGGGACGTCGGGAAGCTGGTCGGTGTCGCGGGCGAGCGACCGGCGGAGGAGGTTCGGGCCGGGCAGGATGGCGCCGCCGACGTAGGCTGGCTCGGCCGTGACGACTTCGGTCGTGATCGTCGTTCCGGCGTCGAGCGCGAGGACGGCACGGCCCTCGGCGAGCGCGTGCGCCGCGACGGCCGCCGCCAGCCGGTCGGTCCCGAGCGTCTGCGGCGTCGCGTAGGCGAGGCGGAAGGGCAGAGGAAGAGCCGTCGAGACGACGACGGGTGCGGCGCCGGTGACGGCCTCCACCGCTTCCGCCAGCCGCCCGGTCAGGCGCGGGACGACCGACGCGATCCCGCCCCGCTCGGCCCCGCTGGCGACGCTCGCCAGCCGCCCGGCCCAGGCGTCCACCGGCGCGTCGTCGGACGGAAAGCGCGCGATCTCAGACCATGTGCCGTCCCACCGCGCGGCCTTGACCGTCGTGTTGCCGGCGTCGAGGGCCAGGAAGGGCACGGCCTAGAGCTTCTCGATCCGGATGGCCTCGATCCGGTTCGGGCTCGCCTTGAGCACGACGAACCGGTAGTCGCCGACCTCGACCTGGTCGCTGTCCCGTAGCGCCAGGTGCGGCAGGTCCGT
>CAYPVZ010000041.1:0-13890 GCA_964414235.1 uncultured Rhodothermales bacterium
GAACACGCCGATGCGCGAGAGGTCCATTGGGGGTCCGTGGGGTGAGGTCTGAAGATCGCGCGGGGCGGGCGGGTGCGGCAGGCGAAGAGGCCGCGAGTTGCCCTGGAAGCGCTTTTGAGGCACCGAGGGCGAGCGCGCCGCGGCTCTCGCCTCAGCCGCCCGCCGGGGCCTCCGCGCGCGGGTCGGCCGGCCGGACGATGACGACGCCGACCTGGCTGCGGATGCCCTGGACGTAGCTCTGGAGGTCGTCGGAGATCTTGACCTCGCCGGCCGCCAGCGAGGCGTGCATGAAGCCGGTGTGGGCGGCGGTCTTGTGGATGAAGCCGGTGTGCGTCACGTCCAGCCCGCCGATGTTGGTGGCCGTGGCGACGATGTCGCCGGCGCGCATCGAGTCGTAGGCGCGGTCGATGCGGTCCTGGGGGACGTAGAAGAGCTGGGCGGCGGCGAGGTCGGCCTCGGTGCGGAGGATGCAGGCGTAGGTGGAGTCGTCGGCGAGCTTGGGGTAAGCGTCGCGGTGCTCGCCCATGAACGTGATCTGCTTGTCGAAGGGCCGGCCGCCGATGGCCTGGGTCACGTTCTGGACCGTCCCGCGGCGCTCGTTGTCGCGGATCCAGTCCGAGAAGTAGTGGAGCCGCGAGCAGTAGCCGTCGAGCTGGCCGTCGCGGTAGCGCAGCGAGCGGACGTTGGCGGCGTAGGCCTCGTAGGTCGGCGTGCCGAGCGCGATGGCGCGGGCCACCGAGAGCACGTTCTCGATGTAGAGCACGCAGTCGAACGAGGTCAGGTCGAGGACGAGCGTCTCGGAGGCGGGCGCGTCGAGCATGCCGGCCACGTAGGGCCGCCCGAGGAGCTGCTCGCCGACCCACTGGACGATCTCGCCGTAGGGCCGCGCAGCAACGTCCTCGGCGGCGGCGGCCGCCATGATCTCCTGGAAGACGGCGTACGTCGGCGTGGTCGTGTCGACGGTGTCGACCCTGGCCTCCTCGCCGAAGGCCTCGACGACGGACTCGGCGTTAGAGACCGGCGGCGCAGCCGGAATCTCCTCGCTGGCGGCGGTCGGCGGCGGGTCCGGCGCGTCGGCCGACGAAGGGGCGCCGCACGACGCCCCGAGGGCGGTGAGGCTGGCGACGAGGAGGGAGCGGATCATCGGAGGTCGGGGGCCACGTCTTCTCTCAACGCCGGCCGGCGTGGCGTGGTGCCAAGCGGGCACGTGCAGGGCCCTCGAATGTCGCGTCGGTCCCGGCATCCGCGCGAGGCTATCGGTCGATGGCGGCCCACTCGCCGCGCTGGCGGAGCGCGACCGCCAGTCGCTGCTCGAACGCGGTGCGCCGGATCTCGACGACGCCGAAGCGCGCCAGGTGGGGCGTGGTCATCTGGGTGTCGAGGAGCGTGAACCCGCCGGCCCGCAGCCGCTCGACGAGGTGGACCAGCGCCACCTTGGAGGCGTCGCGGACACGCGTCACCATGCTCTCGCCGAAGAATGCGCCGCCGAGCGCGACGCCGTAGAGCCCCCCCGCGAACGCGCCGTCCTGCCAGCACTCGACGGAGTGGGCGTAGCCGCGGTGGTGGAGCGCGACGTAGGCCTCGATCAGTTCCTCCGAGATCCAGGTCTCCTCGCGCCCCGGCGTCGGGGCCGCGCAGGCCCGCATCGTCCCTTCGAAGTCGCGGTCGGCGACGACCTCGAAGACGCCCTGCCGGACGGTTTTGGCGAGCGTCTTCGGGACGCGGAAGCCGTCGAGCGGGAGGACGGCGCGGGGGTCCGGCGCGTACCACCCGACCTCTCCGTCCGGTCCGGCCATCGGGAAGATGCCGAGCCGACAGCCCGCGAGCAGGAGATCCGGCGTGAGCACGGAGGCAGAAACGAGGAAGCTGGAAGATGCGCCCTGCTCCCCTTCGCTCCAACGACCGGCCTACAGCAGCGGCAGCGCCATCACGGCGATGCCGAGCAGCATCATGACCAACTGGCCGATGGCCTTGGTGGCCGGGTAGCTGTGGCGTCGGTTGAGCTCGGGGATGAGGTCGCTGCCGGCGATGTAGAGGAACGCGCCGGCCGTGATGGGGAGCAGCACGTCCGAGAGCCCCTCGACGCCCTCGCCCAGCCCGAGCACCAGCCCGGCGCCGACGAGCGAACCGAGACCGGCCGCGAAGTTGTACAGGAGCGCCTTGCGCGGCGGGTAGCCGCCGTAGACGAGGACGCCGAAGTTTCCGATCTCCTGCGGGATCTCGTGGAGCATGACGGCGAGCGTCGTCACGAGCCCGGTCTGCAGCGAGACCATGTAGGACGCCGCCACGATGGCCCCGTCGATCAGGTTGTGGGCCACGCTGCCGACGAGGTTGACGAGCGCGAAGGGCGCCGCGGCGTCCGGCGCGTGGTGGTGGTGCCCGTGTTGGACGTGGCCGGTGGCGCCCTCCAGCGCCTCGGGCACGCCGTGCTGGTGGCGCCAGTGGAGAAACTTCTCCAGCACGAAGAAGGCCACGACGCCCGTCAGCACGAGCAGGCCGGTCTCGGGCCCGCCGCCGAGGGCTTCGTAGCTCTCGGGGATCAGGTGGAGCAGCGCCCCCCCCAGCATCGCGCCGACAGCGAAGGCGACCAGCAGGAAGATGACGCGCTCCAGCCGGGCCCGGCCGAGCGAGAGCGTCAGCGCGCCCGCCAGCGAGGCGAGCGAGATGGCGAGGACCGAGAGGAGCGCGGCGGCGGAAGCGGGCACGGGCAGAGGGGGCGAGCCCGACCGACGCGGGGCAGGCGCGGGGGCTTACGCGTAGCCCTTGCCCTCGGCCTCCGCCCGGCGAACGGCCTCGTCGTCGAGCTCGACGTGCGGCTTGTCGACGCCGGTGTCGCCCGTGTCCTGCGGGTCGGTGCCGACGCTCGGCTGGACCTCCTCGGAGAGATCGTCGTCGCCGACGGTCTCGCCCGTCTGGTCCTCGACGTAGTCGGGCCGCTCGTCGCGGAGGTGGAGGGAATCGTCCTTGGTCGAGAGGTCAGCCATGGCAGCAATAGAGGGGCCGGTCGAACGGCGCCGCCGCGCGCCCGGTTCGCCCGGCTGGCGGTGCTCGCTAGCGATCCTTCTCGACGAACGCCATCGGGTAGTCGGCCTCGACCTCGCCGCGCGCGATGGCCTTCAGCCGTCGGCCGAGCAGCCGACGCCGCAGGGGCGAGAGATGGTCGAGGTAGAGGACGCCGTCGAGGTGGTCGTTCTCGTGCTGGATGACGCGGGCCAGCTGGCCCTCGGCGATGAGCTCCTGCGGGAGGAACTGGCGGTCGAGGTAACGCACCCGGAGCCGGTCCGGCCGCCAGACAGTCTCGCGGAGGTCGGGGATCGAGAGGCATCCTTCCTCCATGTCGACCTCGTCGCAGGCGGGCTCCACCTCCAGCTCCGGGTTGATGAGCGTAAGTGGCCCCTTCGCCCACGTCGGCACCTCGCCGTACTCCTCGGCCAGATCCTCCGCGTACGGCGAGAGGTCGGCCACGAACAGGCGGAGGCCCTTCCCGATCTGCGGCGCCGCCAGCCCGACGCCGTGCGCCGCGTGCATCGTCTCGACCATGTCGTCGATGAGCGTCTGCAGCTCGGCGCTGTCGCCCGCGACGGGCGCGGCGGGCGTCTTCAGAACGGGCTGGCCGTAGGCGTAGATCGGGAGGATCATCGGACGGTGGCGGGATGCGGAAGGATAAAACGCACCCGAGCGGCCCGAGCGTGCCGGGGCCGTTTCCCCGGCCGCTTCACTCCCGCGCCTGCTCATCCAGCCAGTCCTGCAGGATGACGCAGGCCGCGGCGGCGTCGAGCGTCCCCTTCTGGCGCCGCCGGCCCTTTCGGACGCCGGCCTCGACCAGCTGGCGCATGGCACGCCGCGACGACTCGCGCTCGTCTTGGACTACGACCTCGGCGTCCGGCAGCAGCTGCCGCACACGACCGAGGACAGGCCGAACCCGGTCGACGGCAGCCCCCTCCCCCCCATCGTCGTCCAGCGGCCACCCGACGACGACCACGCCGACCCCTTCTCGCTCCGCAAGAGCATGGAGCTGGCGGAGCGCCTCGCCGGGCGCGAACGTCCCGATGGGACGCGCGACCAGACGCAGCGGGTCGGCCAGGGCGAGGCCGACGCGGCGAGCGCCGTAGTCGACCCCGGCCACGCGAGAAGTCTCGGTCATGCGCCCAAGCTAGCCGGCAGCAGATGCGAGCGACCACCCTACGGGCGAGGCCGCCAGCTACGCAGCCTCGCGAAGCTCGGGGTGGTCGGCGCTCCCCTCAGGGATGTCGTAGCCGAGGTCTTCGAGCGGCTTCTGGAGCGTCTCCCGGAGCTTCTTCCCTGGCTTGAAATGCGTCTTGCGCCGGGACGGGATGAAAACCGTCTCGTTCGTCTTCGGGTTGCGCGCCTTCGGCTTCGCCTTCGTCTTCTTGACCTCGAACACGCCAAAGTCTCGGAGCTCGATGCGGACTTCAGGGTCGGCCGCCTCCATGAGCGCGCGGAGGGCGTCAATCGTGGCCTGGACCCACGGCTCGCATTTGTAGAGCGGCTCGCCGGTCGTCGTAGCGACTTCGCGGGCGACGTCTTTCTTGGTGAGCGTGGGCGTGCGGTCGGGAGATTCCATCGTGGTGGGATCAAGGCCTAACCAGGGCGCACACATGGAAAAATGCGCGTCCGGCCGATGCCAGTAAACTCGGGCTAAGCCCTCCCGCACGGGGGCCCAGCGGCGTCAGGGATGAACCCTCAAGCTACTCAGACAAACCGCATTACGTGGGGGCGGCACAAAGTTTCGCCCTCCTAGCGTTTCAATCCAGGACGACACCGCACATAGTCCGATAACGCAGCCCTTCGCCTACTCGTCTCGGTACACCCCGTAGATCCCGTCCAGGCGCCCCAGTCTAACCATAATCCGCTTGAGCTGCTTCACATCGCTAACATACAGCACGATTGTACCCTCAAACATCCCATCCTCCGAAGTGACCGAGATAGACCGAATGTTGGTCTTGAGGCTTTTGGAGATCACGGACGTCATGTCGCTCACAATTCCCACCCGATCCTCTCCGACGAGCCGAAGGGTGGACGAGAACTGGACATCCTTCTGGCGGCTCCATTCGACCGGAATCACACGATCCCCATGGTCCATGAACAGATGTGCCGCGTTTTTGCAGGCCTTCCTGTGAATCTTAACGACGCCTGTTTTGGACAAAAATCCAAACACATCATCACCAGGGATAGGGCCACAACATGGCGCATACTCGACGGCGAGATCGTCGTGGCGTTCGCCCTCGATGACGAGGGCGGTTCGACCGCCCGCGCGCTCACGAGCCGCCTCGCGGAAGTCGACTGCGTCGACCTCCAAGAGAGCCGGTGATTGCCCCGGTACTGATGGCTCGTCGGGCTCAGGTGGCAACCCTTTTTGGAGGGCCGTCACGACGTCAACCGGATCGAAGGCGCCGGCACCGATCTCGTAGAACAGCTGCTGCGACGAAGTGAACCGGAGCTTGGCCGCGATTCGGTTGAGCACCTGCTCGTCGGGCGCAAGCCGGGCTCGGGTCAGCTTCTTGTCGAGAAGCTCGCGACCGAGCGCGACGGCCTTCCGGCGCCGCTCGTTGACCCAGTGCCGGATCCGGCTCTGCGCCTTGTGGGTCACCACAAACGCCCCCCAGTCTGGGTTCGGCGTTTGGCGCTTCGACGTGAGAATCTCGACCTGCTCGCCCGACTGGAGCCGATACGAGAGAGGCACCATCTTGCCGTCGACCTTCGCCCCGATGCAGTGATGGCCGACCTCGGAGTGGATCTGATAGGCGAAGTCGACCGGTGTGGCGCTGCGCGGCAGGGTCACGAGGTCGCCGTTTGGCGTAAAGACGTAGATCTCCTCGTCGTAGAGGTTGAGCTGGAACTGGCGGACGAATTCGCCAGCGTCGTCAGGCTCAGGACTTTCGAGGAGATCACGGACCCAGGCGTACATCGCATCCACCCGAGCTTCAGCTCCGACGGGGGGCGCGCCGTCTCCTGATGGCGCCTCCTTGTACTTCCAGTGCGCGGCGACGCCACGCTCGGCCACCTCGTGCATCTCGGCCGTCCGAACCTGGATTTCCACCGGCCGGCCGCCCGGCCCGATCACCGTTGTGTGCAGGCTCTGGTAGCCATTCGACTTGGGCACCGAGATGAAGTCGCGGAAGCGCTCGGCGATGGGCGGGTACATCGCCGTCACTGCCGAGTAGACCCGCCAGCAGTCCTCGCGGCCCTGCTTGCCGGCTGTGTGGAGGATCACGCGGATGGCGAACAGGTCATAGACCTCGTCCAGCGTCACCCCTTGACGCCGCATCTTGTGGTAAATGGAGGTGATGCTCTTCGGCCGGCCATAGATGTCGAAGTCGAACCCGCCCTCTTCCAGCTCCCCCTTGACGGGCTCGATGAACTGCTCGATGTAGCGCTCTCGCTGGCGGCGCTTGGCGTTGAGGCCGCGTGCGATCTCCTGGTAGGCCTCGGGCTGGAGGTACTTCAGGCAGAGGTCTTCGAGCTCGGTCTTGACGTTATGGAGACCGAACCGGTGCGCCAGCGGGGCGAACAGATCCTGGGTCTCGGCCGCAATGCGGAGCTGCTTCTCGGACGAGACCGCGCCGAGTGTCCGCATGTTGTGGAGCCGGTCGGCAAACTTGACCAGGATGACTCGGACGTCCGACGCCATTGAGAGCATGAGTTTGCGGACGTTCTCAGCGCGCCCGAGCGCCCGGTTGTCGAACACACTCCCGATCTTGGTCACGCCGTCCGTGATCCGCGCCACCTCCTCACCAAACTCGCTCCGGATGAGGTCGAGCGAGAGGTCGGTATCCTCGACTGTGTCGTGGAGGAGCGCCGCGGCGACGGTCACGTCGTCCATGCGGATGTCCTTGGCCGCGATGAGGGCCACCTCCAGCGGATGCGAGATGTAGAGTTCGCCCGATGCCCTGCGATCCTCGCTGTGGGCCCAGTAAGCGACGCGGAACGCCCGTCGGATCAGCGCTTCGTCCACCGACGGCAGGTTGCGCTCGCAGTGCTCAAGCAAAACACGGAGCCGCCGCTCGTACTCCGGAATGACGACGAGATCGTCGAGCTGGCGGTGGAGGTCGGAGGAAGCCTGGATCATGGCATCAGAAGTCTCCCCCCGTCAACGCACGAGTGGCGGCAATGGGGCCCAGAAACTAGGCTCCTTCAGGTCTGAAGGAGAAGCCCCCTCACATTCCCCGTTCGTTATGGGACGACGGCCTGCTGCAGAATGGCCAGGACCTGCCGGGCCGTCCCCTGGCTCGGGTCGATAGCCAGAGCCTGCTGCGCCGCCTCCAACGCGTCTTGCGGGCGTCCCTGATTGAGCCAGTAGAGCGCGAGGTTCGCCTGCGCGTTCGCATTCTGTGGGTCGGCCTCGACAGCCCTCCTGAACAGGCGCCCCCCTTCCTCAGCCTGCCCGGCCTGAGCGACGAGTACACCGAGGTTCGTCAGAGCGTCAGCGTGATCGGGTTCCAGGTGAATCGCCTCGCGGAGCTCAGCTATCGCGCCGCTCATATCGCCCGACCGCGCCAGAGCTCCCCCGAGCAGGACGTGGGCCTGGGCCAGCCAGGGCTCTTCTGCGATGGCGGCCCGATATGCTGCGATCGCAGGCGCCAGCTGGCCCTGCGCCTCCAGGACCCGACCGAGGTTCACCCGGATCGACGCTTCAGCGGGCTGGATCGTCAGCGCCTGACGGTAGAGCGCCTCCGCTTCCCCCAGCGGCCGGCCGGCCTGCTCGTAGGCCTGGCCGAGGGCATTCAGCCGCTCCGGGTTTGCCCCGGCCTCGATGGCCTGGCGGAGGGGCTCAATGGCTTCACGTGCCTGCCCCATTTGCAACCGTGCAAACCCCAGGAGAAATCGGGCTTCACCCGAAGCCGTCTGCTGGTTGAGAGCGGCTTCCAGAAGATCCGCCCCCCGGCGTAGAGCTCGCCCCCCCCCGCCCGTTCTCGCATAGGCGATGTAGGCCATGCCTTCGTACTCGGTCCCCTCGTCCCCGTCATAGTAAGCGCGGAGGTCATTGCCCTGGGGTGTAGCCGCCACCTTGTCGTCCCGGACGACACGGATCTTGTGATCGGTAAACGACGCATGGGGCGCGTCATCGGCCGACACCTTCGGCATGTGGCAGGAGAAGCAGCGCGCGCCCTCAGCATGGCTTGCCTTCAGCTCCTGCGTCGTCATCCGCGCCTGCAGGGAGGCGGGCTCGTGACACGACTGGCAGGTCTGGTCGAAGTAGGCGTGCCCCTGGTCCCGAAACCCTTCGTGGGGGTTGTGGCACGTAACGCACGTCATCGCCTGCGCCCCACGAAAGCAGGCGCTCGCCTTCATTCGGTCGGCGTGTGAGATCACGCCAACACCTCCACCGGAGGCTTCGAAGATCGCGCGGTGCGCAGAAAGTGGTCGCCCCGGCCGGAAGCTGGTTGCCGTTTCGCCATCGCGCAGGACCGACACGTCTCCGTTGAGGTGGCACTGCTGGCACACGTCCAGCTGGAGGTCGAGCGACAGGTGCGCCGGGTTGACGATCGTCACGTCGACAGAATCCGGAGACTCCGGCTCTGCGAGCCGGGCCTCCACATGGAGAGCTCCCGGGCCGTGGCACTGCTCGCACCCGATTCCGCTCGCCAGTGAGACGTACTTGCCATCGACGTACGGGACCTCTTCGCTCGTCCCATTGTGGCACGCCATGCAGCGAGGCGGGATGAGCCGGTCGAAACGGCCATTCGCCTCCGCATAGCCCGGACTCAGCGCCCAATGCCCATCGCTCCCCCTCGGTTCGCCCACCGTGGTTCCCTGCTCTGGGTCCTCGGTCGATTGCGTGTACCACGTCAAGGGCAGCTCATAGAGCCGACCGTTCTCTTCGGTGAGGTATGTCCTGGCCGCTGAGCCGCTGCCGACGACGTAGTCCATTGAGCGCACCAGTTGGTGGCTGCGAGTTCCATCCGGCTCTTCCCGGTACTCTTCCTGAATGAAGCGATCTCCCTCTCGACGTGCTACGTATACGAATCCGGTCGTCTCATGGCGCACTTCCACTCCGGAGAAGTCCTCAACCATGACCTCCGGCGTCATCCGATAGAACGACTGGGCCATTCCGTGGCCCTGGTAGCTCGACGCGATCTCCTCGTGGCAGGTGGCGCATGTAGCCGACCCAACGTACTCGACGTCAGGGGCAAGATTGAGGAACCGGGTATCGGCTTCCGGCGCCCGCGTCCCGAGACAGGACGCAATTGTGAGGAGGATCCCACAGGCGCCCACACCGAGCGCGACTGCGCGCATGAGGGCTCGACAAGGCTAGAGGCCACGCCAGTGTGGCCGGCTTCAACATACGCAGGGGCGGCCCCGGGAATGCTCCCGAAGCCGCCCCTGCGAGTCACCAGTCGGGCTGGACCTAGAGGCCGAGCGAGACGGAGAACACGTTGACGTTGCTGAACACGTCCGACGGGCGGAACGCGTAGTCGACCCGGAGGGCGGTCGACTGCAGGTCGATGTTCAGACCGGCGCCGATGCTCCAGCCCTGCCACATGTCCTGATCCGGCTCCGACGACAGGTCGATTCCGCCACGAGCGTAGAGCAGGTTGGCGTAACCGACCTCAATGCCGCCACTGTAGCGATCAAGATCGTAGGAGTAGGACTGGAAGTTGGCCAGTGCTGAGAGCGACAGGTCGCCCGAGAACTGGCGCGTGTATGAGGCGCCAAAGTTGAGCGTCGAGGGGAGCTGCGCGCTCAGGTCACGGATCTCGCCGGCGACCGGCTGCTCACCCGTCGGCCCGTCGACGTCCACGCCACGGTTGAGCCCCGTGCCAGCGAACGACATGTCCGGGCCGAGGTTTTTCAGGCTCACGCCGAAGCGCAGGCCCGATTCCTCAACCGCATAGGTGATGCCGGCGTCGAAGGCCACGCCGCTCGAGTTCACTTCGTCGATTTTGCGACCCAGTGCCTTGAGGGTGAAGCCCGCCCCGATCCGGTCGGTGAACTGCCGCGCATAGGTCGCGCCGAAGGCGAAGGCCGTCGCGGAGTAGGTGAGGTCAGGATCCGCGTTCGGGTTGGCCTCGGTGGTGCGCTCAATGTCGCCGTAATCCCACGCGAGCAGGGTCAGGGCGATGCTGTTGGCACCGAAGCGCTGGGAAACGCCACCGTAGTTGATGCCGATGTCAGCGACGTAGTCCGTTCGGCTGAACATGGCTCCGGTGTTGGTGCCCACCAGGATAGCCGCAGGATTGCTCTGGGCAGCTTCGACGCCGCTCATGTTGCTGAGACCGCCAGTGATGGCGGACCCGAGCGAGATGGTGCGAGGCGTCGCCGGCACGAGCAGCTCTTCCATCGCCTGCGTCCCGGCCCGGTCGTCCTGCGCGGCCGCGTCTTGCACGCCGAAGCCCAAGAGGGCCGCCGCGCACGCGCCGAGTGCTAGGAGTCGATTGGTCATGGTTTCAGTATCTGGGTTGGTGTCTCGGTCGGACCGAGGTTTAGAAGACGTCGATCACAGTCTGGCGCTGGACGACGCCGAACTTCAGCACGCGCTCGCCCACGCCTTCGATATCGACGTGGATGAGGTACATCCCACTGGCGACCGGAAGGCCGCTCTGCGTGGTCAGGTCCCAATCGAGCGTGCGCGAATCCCCAGTCCGGGTCAGGGACTTGACAAGCGTGCCGGCGATGGTGTAGACGCGAATCGTGGCAGTACCGGCCGGGAGGTTCGTGAAGCGGACCACATGGCTAGAGTTGCCCGTCTCGTAGTTCGACGCCCCCATGTAGGGGTTCGGAACCACCTGGATCTGCTCGAGAGCAGCCAGTTGCGCGTCTTCCGACGGCTCCTCCACGTTGATGTCTTTTGTGCTGATCAAGAACTCGTCGCCCGGCAGGTTCGGCTTCGTCGTCAAAACTCGGATCGTAGTTCCAGTGGCAGCAACGACGCCGTCACCATCGTAGTCACCGATCACCTGGCGCTGAATCGGCCGGGTCCCACCAGCGAACGCTGAGAGAATGGCACTCTGGGTGCCTGCAGGGAAGCAGTTGCCCGGAGCAGCCGCAACGCTAGGCGCGAAGGCTGTCTCGAACGCGCTGTAGGTCGTGGTCGGATAGTAGGCATAGATCCAGTCCGATGCCGGGAGACCGAATGCAGCATCTGTTCCTTCCACATCGAAAGCACACGTGCCGCCGTTGGGGGCGTTCAGATACGGAATCAGGCGGACATCGTCCGAGGGGTCGTTCACAGCCGTTCCGGTGGGACCAATGTCCCAAACCTCGAACGGTACCCGGATCACGTTGTAAGGAGCCTGGAACGCATATGCTGCGAGGCCACCCGCCTGCGTGAACCGAATCTCGAAATCGTTCGGAGTGTACAGACCAATGTTCTGCTCTGAACCAGGGCTCGATGCACTGCCTTCGCTGACAAAGATCCGGGAGCCATTGTTAGGCGGCCCGTAATTCAGAGCGTGATAGACAAGGTCAGCGGGGGGATTGAGCTCCACGCAACCCAGGTCAGTCGCACCCTCAACACACGGAGGGTTCCCCGAAGGAGTCTGGACCTGGACCCACGCATACGAGCCATCGCTCAATGTCCGGATATCTGGATCAGGTCCTGCGATCGAGAACGAGATGCCATCCGCAACCACCACGTCGGCGTCCTGACGCAAGGTCTCCCCAGTCCGCGCGAAGTAATCCCGGCCGTTCGCCACCGTGTCCTGCGTCGCGACGTTGATCACGTTGTACGACGTACGACCATCCGCCGTCTGGAAAAACTCGACTCGGTAGTCGTCTCCAGTAAGCGCCGTAGGATCGACGACACGGGCTCGAACTTGGCCTCCTCCTCGCTGTTCGACAGCCTGAACTGAAACACTATCCCCATACACCGACCGTTCCTGTAGACCACCAGGCAATCCTGCAGGACGCCCCACGAGAAGCGTAGGAGAGCTCTCGTTGATCTTCGGGCTCGACTCCTCGTTGTACGCGTACGCCGTGATGCCGTAGTAGTAGTCCCGGAAGTTCGTAAGGCCAGTGATCTCCAGCGAATACTGGATCCCGGAGTCCGTCCCACGAGCCGTGACGGCAATGTTGTTGACACCGGCTTCGGGGTCGAACACCTCATCACGGACCGTCTGGACGCCATTGATCTCGTCAAAGGTCGCGATCAGCTCGGCCTGGTCACTCTGGAAGGAGGACGTGGGGTACCGGTAGATGTTGAAGCCTTCGAAGTTGTACGTGCTGTCGCTGACCGGCTGGCCGGCCAGGAGCTGGTCGACGACCTCGAACTGGCCGAGGTAGTTCTCACTCGTCCGGGGGTAGCCCCACACGAGCGTCAGCTTGCCGTCCTGGGCCACGGCCTCCGCACAGCGACCGGAGCCGGGCACGAGATCGTTCGGGCCAGGCGTGGTGCCAGCCACGACCGGCTTACAGGCGGGCGGCGCCGGCGGCGGCGGGGCCAGCTGGAAGTCGATGTCGTAGGCCTGCTGCGCGAGACGGTCCGCCGCGCGAAGCGCCGTGATCGACGCGAGGTTGCTGCCTCCCTGTGCGAACACGATGCCGAACACGATGTCCTGAGGCACGTTCGGCTCGAGGATGAACGGACCTGTCGAAACCAGGAAGCGTCGGTCACCCTGCGGGTTCACCGGCGTACTCGTGCCGTTGTTGAGCTCCGTCCAGGCCTCGCCTGCCACCGGATCGCCAGGGAAGGCGAACGTGGTGATCGGGGAGGTGTTGGGCTGCTGGTAGCCCGTGCCACTCGCTCGCATCTCCGACCCGTCTCCCCACAGACCCTGCATGAAGTTGTACATGATCGGCGCGAGACTCGGGTCTCCCGTCGTGGTGCCAGGGCTACCGTTGATGAAGTACGAGAAGGCCGTGGCACCCAGCGTATCTCCCGCGGCGTTGATCGGCCCCTGGAAGAAGTCGTAGCCCATCGCGGGCGGGACGCCGTAGCCAACTGCCCCTTCGTCGTCGTTGTCAGAGTTGTAGACGTAGCCCATCGACAGCTCTTGGTCGAAGCCCACGTAGTCATCCGACGCATTCCCGAGGTCAGGATCAGAGAAGAGAGACAGGTAGGTGTCTTCGATGGGGCTGGAGCCCTTGTTGATGACGCGATAACGGTAGAACGTCGTGTTCCCGATGGCATCGGCCCGGCTGAAGGCCCAGGCCAACACCTGCACTTCCACTCCGAGCGGCGGCGCGCCGGAACCGGCGTGGTCGTTGCCCACATCATTCATGACCCACCAGAGAGCCTGGTCGCCCAGGATCTCGGGCCGGTCGCCAGCGGCGAGGTCGTAATTGCTCGGGTTGCCGTCCCCGTCAACGACGGGGGCTCCGAGGTTCACCGGCCATTCGGCGAGG
This sequence comes from uncultured Rhodothermales bacterium, assembly GCA_964414235.1. Classification (GTDB taxonomy): domain Bacteria; phylum Bacteroidota; class Rhodothermia; order Rhodothermales; family Rubricoccaceae; genus Rubrivirga. The sequence continues at coordinate 13,306 of CAYPVZ010000041.1, forward strand.
TCCCGGGCCGGGCTGGCTCCGCCTTCGTAGGCCTGGATGTCCGACTTGGAGACCTTGTAGATCCGGTCGTATCCGACGCAGTTGTTGATCGGCTGTCCCGTCGCATCGAGCGGGCCCGGCCAGAAGTTGAAGTTGGAGTACCGGGCTCCTGCCAGCCGAAGGTCGCCATCCACCTTGCCTCCGATCCAGACGCCCGAGGCGTAGACCGGAGACCGCTGGGCGGCCTTCGGGACGTAGTACCCGTCACCGTTGGTGGTGGTGTTCCCGTAGAACAGGCTGCCCGTGTTGAAGACACGGCCGAAGACGTTGTTGATGTTGAGGTCGGCCTCCGCAGTACCCAGGGAGCAATTCCCGGGCGTCTGCGCCTGCGCTCCTCGAACCATTCCTGCCAGAAGCAGGAGGAGGAGGGCCGCCGACACGGCGGTGCGTTGCATTCGCTGCATTGTGTGAGTCAGTTTCAGGGAGAGCGTGAAGTCGGGTCAAGAGCGGGTCCCGAGTCCGGCTCGATGAGCCGGACTCGGGAGACCTCACTCAGAAGTCGAGCAGGAATCCGAGACGGATCTGCCGCGGCGCGCTGTAGAACTG
>CAYPVZ010000042.1:0-13847 GCA_964414235.1 uncultured Rhodothermales bacterium
ATACAGACCGCCCCGCTGGCGGCGAGCGCCAGCGGGGCGGGGAGGACGAGTCCGCGACGGAAGCGGCGGTCCGCGGTCCGTCGTCCGCGGTCCAGCGCGCTACGCGTTGACGGCGCGGCCGTAGGCGTCCTTGAAGGCCTCCATGACCGCCTCCGAGAGCGTCGGGTGCGGGTGCATGGCGTCCATGATCTCCTGCGCCGTCGTCTCGAGGGCGCGCGCCGTGACGACCTCGGCGATCATCTCCGTCGCGTCGTGGCAGATGATGTGGGCCCCGAGGACCTCGCCGTACTTGGCGTCCACGACGACCTTGACGAAGCCCGAGTTGTCGCCGATGGCCGTCGCCTTGCCGTTGGCCACGAACGGAAACTTGCCCACCTTGACGTCGAAGCCGGCCTCCTTGGCCTTGGCCTCGGTGTAGCCGACCGACCCGATCTGGGGCAGGCAGTACGTGCAGCCCGGCACGTTGAGGTAGTCGACGGCGTGCGGGGCGTGGTCGAGCTTGCCCTCGCGGTAGGCGATGCCCTCGACGCAGTTGATGCCCTCGTGGCTGGCGACGTGCGCCAGCCAGGGGCCGCCGATGACGTCGCCGATGGCGTAGAGGCCCTCGACGTTCGTCTTGTAGTCGGTGTCGACCGTGATCGCGTTGCGCTCGTGCGTGACGCCGAGCTCGTCGAGCCCGAAGCCCTCCACGTTGCCGACCACGCCGACGGCCGAGAGGACCTGGTCGACCTGGACGGTCTGCTCGCCCTTCGCCGTCTGGATGGTGACCACGCACCCGTCGCCGGACGTGTCGACGTTGGTGACCTGGGCGCCGGTCATGACCGTGACGCCCATCTTCTTGTAGGCCCGCTCGAGCTCCTTCGAGACGTCGGCGTCCTCGACGGGCACCAGCCGGTCCTGCAGCTCGACGATGGTGACCTCGGTGCCCATGTGGTGGTAGACGTAGGCGAACTCGACGCCGATGGCGCCGGCGCCGACGACGAGCAGTGAGCCGGGCTTCTCCGTCTGGAGCATGGCCTGCTTGTAGTCGAGGATCTTGACGTCGTCGACCGGGAGCGTCGGGATGGCGCGGGCGCGGGCGCCGGTGGCCACGATGATGTGGCGGGCCGAGACCTCCGTGGCCTCGCCGACGGCCTCACCGTCCATCGTCTCGGAGGGCTCAATGGCGACCACCCCCCCGCCTTTCAGTGTCGCCTTGCCCATAAGAACGTCCACCTTATTCTTCTTCATGAGGAATTGAACGCCCTTGTTCATCTGGTTGGCCACGCCGCGCGAACGCTTGACGACGGCGGCGAAGTCGGGCGTCGGCGGGGCGTCGCCGGCGGTAAATCCGTAGTCCTCGATGTGGGCAAGCTGGCTGGCGATCTCGGCGCTCTTGAGGAGAGCCTTGGTCGGGATGCAGCCGATGTTGAGGCAGACGCCGCCGAGCTTGTTCTTCTCGACGACGGCCGTCTTGAACCCGAGCTGGGAGGCGCGGATGGCCGCCTCGTAGCCGCCCGGCCCGGAGCCGATCACGAGGACGTCGTAGGGAGCGTTCGCCATGTCAGGGGAGGGGGGATGGATGCCTCAGAATACCCCCCAAGGCCGTTCAGGGTGCCTCCAGGGGGTTGAAGAGGGGGTGTGGTCTGCAGCCAGGCGCTCCCCGATGCGAGGTCGGGAGGCCCGGTCGACGGAGGGTTAGCCCTCCGCCAGCGACCACTCGTCGACGACGGCCACGATGACCACGTTGGCCGGCGTCGCCAGCGCGCCGTCGGGGAGGGCGCGGTCGAACAGGTCGGCCACGACGGCGCCCTCCTTCGCCACGAGGACCGCGTCGCCGACGCCCGCGTCGAGGCCGGCGTCGAGCGCGACGTCCTCGGTCGCGGCGCGCGCGGAGCCGTCCAGATTGAGAGGTTGGACCGTTAGGAGTCGGTGTCCCGTGAGCCGGTCGGCCTTGTGGGAGGCGACGACGGTGCCGGTTACGCGAGCGAGGTACATCGGAGACTAGGCAGGCTACGCGAGCAGTTTAGTACCTTCCGAAACGCCTGCGACCACCACCCATCGGCGGGCGTGTCCCTACCACCTTCACTTCCCCCCGCACGGATGTACACCACTCAAGGGATCGAGGCCATCGCCACGGTCACCGAACTCCGGTCGAAGACCTCAGCCCTGATCGATCAGGCCAAGGACCTGAAGACCGGCATCATGATCCAGAAGAACAACGAGCCCGAGGCGGTCCTGGTCAACTACGACCTGTACCAGAAGATGGCCAAGGCCTACGCGGCGACCAAGAAGTAGCCGACCAAGCGGCCGATCGGCGAGCGCTACTCCCAGCTAGCGCTCGCCGATCAGTCGTTTGAGCTCCTCGACCCGGCGCACCGTCGCCTCGCGGTCGAGCGAGCGGAAGCGCTCGGGAAGCATCGACTGGCTGGTGCATTCCATGACCGCGACGAGGTTCTGGAGCTCGACCTGGAGGGGGTAGCTCGGTGGGATGAAGTCGTCCACGACGGACTGGAGGACGTCCCGCGTGACGGTGCGCGCCGTGGTCGCGGCCGGCCGGGCGGCAGTCGTCTCGGGCGGAGCCGTGCCATTCTGTCCATCTCCGGGGGGATCGCCAGTCGCCGGCTCGGAGGCCTCGTCGAGGGCGCGCGTGGCGGCGCGGAACTTGGCCCGCGTGAGGAGGGCTTCCATGTCGGCGCCGGAGTACGTCCGCTCGCCGTCGAGGAGGGCCTCGGGGATCTCCGACATGGGCACCTCGATGCCGGTCTTCTTCATCATGACGCGGAGGAGCTCCTCGCGGTCCTCGCGGGTCGTCGGGTAGAAGAGGGCGACGTGCTCCTCGGCACGGCCCTGGCGCTTGAGGTCGACCGGCATGAGGTCGGGCCGAGCGGTGACGAGGAACCAGATGATCTTGCCCCGGAAGCGCGTGTCGCTCATGGCCTGCGCGATCTGGCCGAACACGCGCGACGAGACGCCCGAGTCGCCCTGGGCGCTGCGGTCGCCGAGCGCCGCGTCGGCCTCGTCGATCATGACGGCGACGGGGTTCATGGCGCGGAGCAGGCCGAGGATTTTCTCGAGGTTGCCCTCGGTCACGCCCTGCCACTGGCTGCGGAAGTTCTTGAGCTTGACCATCGGGATCCCGATCTCGCCTGCGAAGGTCGTGATGAGGAACGTCTTGCCTGTCCCGACGGGGCCGGAGACGAGGTAGCCCATGGGCATGACGTCCGGCCGTCCGGCCTTGATGGCCTCGGCGGCGGCGCGGAGGTGGGCCTTGGCCTCGGCGTGGCCGGCCACCATGTCGAGCGTGTAGCCGGTCTCGACGAACTCGAGCAGCCCGTAGGCCTCGGCCTCGATGAGTTCTTTCTTCTTGTCCGAGAGCGTCTCGAACGTCAGCGGCCGCTCGTTTTCCAGGACGTCGGCGAGGACGGTCCGGAGCTGGACGTAGCCGAGGCCGGCCGTGTTCTGGGCGAGCGCGAGGTCCGAGACGGTCGAGAGCCGGTCGAAGCGGGCGCGGCCATCGCGCTGGGCCGAGAGGAACCACGTCACGAACGACTGGCGCTCGGCCTGGTCGGGGAAGTCGAGCTCGAGCTCGGCGTTGTAGGGGCTCTGGATGAATGGCCGCGAGAGGTCGTTGAGGTTCTCCGCGATGAGCGCCAGCGTGAAGTCGGAGCGCAGCAGGAGCGGGTCGTGGGCCCACTTCTGGAGCGTCACGAGCGCCGAGCGGTCCTCGACCGAGTAGCTCGCGGCCTCGGACATCGGGATGACCGTCTCAGCGTAGTCGATGACGCAGGCGATGCGCTTGCCGTCCGCCAGTCGGAGGCGGAAGTAGTTGTCCAGCAACGCGAAGACGCGGGCCGGGTCCTTCGGCAGCTTCTTGGCGTACTCTGTCCCGAAGATGGTGTCGTAGCCGCTCAGCGCGCGGTTGAAGTCCTTCCGGCTCTCGGCGTCCTCGAAGTGGATGCCGTCCGAGCGGTCGTAGAAGACGACGACATCGCGGCCGGCGAAGAGGTCCTCAGCGAGGAACTCGCGGAGCGGCACATAGGCGCGCGTGCCCTTGTCGTCCACGGTCGGCACGAGGTCGCGCACGTTGCCGTGGAGGATGAACTGGTTGAGCGTCTTGGTGAAGTAGCGGCGGGCGAGCTCGCGGGCCCAGGCCGGGTAGTGGGCGAGCGGGTCGGCGGCGTTCTCGGGCATCTCGGGTGCAGCGGGGCGACGGGCGAAGGTACCGAGCACGGATCGCAGGGCGTCCGGGTTGCACGCAGGCGGACCGACGCCGCCAGCGGGGCGGCGCTACACTGCGGAACCGGCCGCCCGCCGGTCGCCGTCCCAGCCGCCCCACACCCACCCGTCCATGTTCGACTGGATCGCCGACCCCAACGCCTGGATCGCCCTCGCGACGCTCACGACGCTGGAGATCGTTCTCGGCATCGACAACATCATCTTCATCTCGATCCTGACGGGGCGGCTCCCCGAGGACCAGCAGGCCCGCGGGAGGACGCTCGGACTCGCGCTGGCGATGGGCATGCGCATCCTCCTGCTCCTGTGCATCTCGTGGGTGATGGGGCTCACGGCCGTCCTGTTCGACGTCGGCGACTGGCTCCCCTTCCTGGCCGACCTCCAGCCGGTTGCGGGTGGGCACGGTGCGGAGGGCGTCGGCGACATGAGCCCGACGGCCATCACGGGCCGCGACCTCATCCTTCTGCTCGGCGGCGTCTTCCTGGTCGGGAAGTCGACGCATGAGATCCACCACAAGCTGGAGGGCGACGGCGAGCACGCGGCGGCGAAGCCGAAGGCGGCGTCGTTCGGCGCCGTCCTGTTCCAGATCGCGCTGCTCGACGTCGTGTTCTCGCTCGACTCGGTCATCACGGCCGTCGGCATGGCGGACGAGATCATGGTCATGATCATCGCCGTCGTCATCGCGGTCGGCGTGATGATGGCGGGCGCTGGCCCAATCTCCAACTTCGTCCACAAGCATCCGACGGTAAAGATGCTGGCGCTGGCCTTCCTCATCCTGATCGGCGTCACCCTCATCGCCGAGGGCCTCAACCAGCACATCGCGAAGGGCTACATCTACACGGCCATGGCCTTCGCGCTAATCGTCGAGTTCTTGAACATCCGCGCCAAGCGGGGGAATACGACGCCGTCGGTGGAGCTGATCGAACCGTACGCGACGGAGGGCACCTCGGGCGTTCCGGACGCGGCCCACGTCCACCGGCCGATCCCGCACGTTCACCCTGAGGCGTGACCTTCCACGCCCGCACGGCGGCATGACGAGCAAACGATCCGTTCCTCCGATGCGCTTCCTGCTGCCGCTGGCGGCCCTCGCCGCCCTGGCCGTCGGGTGCCAGGCCCAGACGCCGGACCTCCCGCCGCTGCCCTCCCGCTCGCGGACGGCCGACAGCGCCCGCCAGTCGCTGGCGCCGGCGCCGGCCTCTCGCGGCGTGATTGAGAGGCTGGCCGAGGACGGCGCCGTGGCCTATGTCCAGGGCGAGGCCTCCGCCGACGGGACGGGCCGGTTCTACCTCGGCCGCGAGATCGCCCGCGTCATGAGCCACCGCGGCGCGGCGTGGCTGGAGCGCCCCGACCGCGACCGCGAGGAGCGCCCGGACGTCCTCGTCCGCGCCCTGGGCCTGGAGCCGGACGATGTCGTGGCCGACCTCGGCGCGGGCACCGGCTACTTCACCTTCCGCCTCGCCCCGCTCGTGTCGGACGGGCTGGTCTACGCCGTCGACATCCAGCCCGAGATGCTCCGCATCGTCGAGGACCGGGCGGCAGCCGAGGGATTGAACAACGTGACGCCAGTCCTCGGGACCGAGACCGGCCCCGGCCTCGACGCGCAGTCGACCGACCTTACACTCATCGTGGACGCGTACCACGAGTTCTCGCGGCCGGCCGAGATGCTGGCGGCGATCTTCGAGGCCACGCGGCCGGGCGGGCGGCTCGTCCTCGTCGAGTACCGGGCCGAGGACCCCGAGGTGCCGATCCGCCGGCTCCACAAGATGACGGAGGCGCAGGCCCGTCGCGAGGTCGAGGCCGCCGGGTTCGCCTTCGTCGAGAACCGCGACGTGCTTCCGCAGCAGCATCTTCTGGTCTTTCAGCGCCCGCAGGAGTAAGGGGTAGGGTTTATGAAATAGGAGACGGTCGTGATGGCGGGGTCGGATGGTGGTATCGTCGTCCGCTTCTCACGGAACGGCGCCATGCCCAGACACACGGTTGTCCTTCTCGCTCTGCTCCTCGCCGCCTGCGATGACGCCAAGCCGGATCTCTACCCCGGCGCCGCCCTCGTCGCGACGGTCCGCGACGCGTCGGGCGCACCGGCGGCTGGCCTCGACGTGTTCCTGACGTATGGCGACCTCATCCCGGATGCGGCCCGGTCCATGCCGCGCTCCAGAGCGGCGTTCGAATTCCTCGGGGTCTACCCGACGCTGGCCTCTGGAACTGCCCTCGCAAGGTTCCACCTTCCGACCCCCCAGGTTGTAACCGCACGACTGCTCGATGTCGCAGGGGAGCCGATGGAGACGCTCGTGGATGGGCAGGCTCTGGACGGAGGGCATACGATTCGGATCCCGCTCGAAACGTACCCGTCTGGGATCTACGTCGTCGAAATAGAAGCTGGAGGCGAGTCCGTCCGCCAGCTGGTCGTGAAGACCGACGCCTGGGAGGAGATCGCCTTCCATCTGGGCCAGACCGACGCCGACGGCGTCCTCGTCGTGACCGACCGGAAGCGCCTGCCGTCCCTGTTCGATCTGCCCCCATTCATTGTCTACGACCATGAGGGCAATGCTCTCGGTGAGGTTCGACTGACGCGGGCCGCTGGGCTGGTCGCCCAGAACGCGAGCGGTCGTACCGACGGCGTCCCGATCATCCTCCGCGACGACCGGACGGAGGTGGCCTTCACGTTCGCGCCGTAGCGCCGCTCAGACGTCGGAGAGCGCGAGGCGAAGCGTCACGCCGACGTTGCTCGCATCGACCTCGGTGCCGTCCTCACCCGTGTAGCGGATGGCCGTGTAGCTGGCGCCGACCCACCGCCAGCCGGCGGCGATGGTCGCTCCGTTGGCGCTCTCGAAGTCGACGTCGGGGAAGAAGTCGTCGCCATGGAGCTTGGCCGCCAGATGTCGGGTGTACGCCGCCTCGGCCCAGATCCCGTGCATGACGTCCAGGCGTGCACCGAGTTCGACCGGGAAGCGGGTGACGCGGACGTTCGCGTTCTCCGACGCGTTGAACAGCACCTTGTACCCGAGCGAGCCGAACACCGCGACCGGCACCGTCAGCACCGGGCGAACGCGGACGCCGGCTGCGATCGTGCCGCCCTGGCCAGCCGTGAGCGTCTGGTCGTTGCCGTTCGTAAAGAAGAGCTGGGCGACGTCGTCGCCCCCCACTTCCAGGGCGACCTCGACGTAGGGATCGGCGAGCGGCGGGGGTGCCGGTGCGACAGGGGCCGTCTGGGGGGCGGAGCGAGGCGCCGACGCGACGGGTGCCGGCTGGACGAGAGGCGGCGTCGGAGCTGGGCGGGGGCGCTCGGGGATCGTCGCCGCCGGCGTCTGGGCGACGACGGGGCCGGCGAGGACCGCCAGAAGAAGGACGAAACGGCGCAGGGGAGGGCGGGGCGAGTGAGGGGCGCGAAGCTCGTCCTCCGCGCCTGCCCCCGCCAGAGGCTGGCCGTGTAAAATTGTCCGTCTAGGCCCGGCCGTTCTGCCGCTGGCGGTCGGCGTCGAAGTCGGCCTCGGTCGGCTCAGCGGCGGGGCCGGAGGCCTGGCCGCTCTGGACGAGCGCGCGCCACTTGGCGGCATCGGCCGCATCCGAGTAGGCACGCTCCAGCGCTTCCAGTCGGGCGTCGAGGTCGAGGACCGTCCGGGCGTCCATCTCGTCGGCCTCGGAGACGCGGTGGGGGGACCGGTGGCGAGGCGCGTCGTCGCGCTGTCGGGCGCGGCGGAAGAGGGTGGTCATGTTGAGCGTCAGCGTGACGCAGAGGAGCGCAAAGACCAGCAGGCCGAAATCCTGGTCGCCCTCGACGGCGGAGGCGAACGACATGAAGGCCGTGAACAGGTTGAGGGCGAGCAGGGCCCAGTCGGAACGCCGCATGTGGGTGGGTGTCGGGAAAACAAAAGGGGCTCCGCCCGTGGACGGAGCCCCTGGCCGAGAGTTGCGCGGCGTCGCTAGGCGACGGTCACGCTATCGTCGAGGTAGACGTCCTGGATCGTGTTGAGGAGCTGGACGCCCTCGGCGCGCGGCCGCTGGAACGCCTTGCGGCCCGAGATCAGGCCCATGCCGCCCGCGCGCTTGTTGATGACGGCCGTCCGGACGGCCTGCCCGAAGTCGTCCTTACCCGAGCCGCCGCCCGAGTTGATGAGCCCGGCCCGCCCCATGTAGCCGTTGGCGACTTGGTAGCGCGTGAGGTCGATCGGGTGGTCCGACGAGAGCTCGGTGTACATCCGCTCATCAAGCTTGCCGTACGAGCTGTCGCCGCTGTTGAGCGCCTTGAAGCCGCCGTTCACGTCGGGCTGCTTCTGCTTGAGGATGTCGGCCTCCAGCGTCGCGCCGAGGTGGTTCGCCTGGCCCGTGAGGTCGGCCGAGGTCTCGTAGTTGGTCCCGTGGATCGTGAACCCTTCATTGCGGACGTAGCACCAGAGGATCGTCGCCAGCCCGAACTCGTGGGCCGTGGCGAATGCCTGAGAGACTTCCTGGATCTGGCGGTCCGAGTTGTCGGCGCCGAAGTAGATCGTTGCCCCGATGGCGACGCAGCCCATGTTCGCCGCCTCCTCGACGCGGGCGTACATAATCTGGTCGAACGCGTTGGGGTAGGTCAGCAGCTCGTTGTGGTTGACCTTGAGGATGAGCGGGATCTTGTGGGCGTACTTCCGCGCCACCATCCCGAGGGCACCGTAGGTCGTCGCGACGCCGTTGCAGCCGCCCTCAATGGCGAGCTGGACGATGTTCTCCGGGTCGAAGTAGTCGGGGTTCTTGGCGAACGACGCGCCGGCGGAGTGCTCGATGCCCTGGTCGATGGGCAGGATCGAGAGGTAGCCGGTCCCGCCGAGGCGGCCGTGGTCGTAGAGCTGCTGGAGCGAGCGGAGGACCGGGATCGAGCGGTCTGAGGGGCCAAAGATGCGGTCCACCCAGTCCGGGCCGGGGAGGTGGAGGCGGTCCTTCGAGATCTTGGGGCTGTCGAACCCGAGGAGCGAGTCGGCCTGGTCGCCGAGGTACTCTTCGATGGAGGTCTGGGGCATGGGATGGCGAGAACGGAGGGGGCGAAAGATAGACGGGCCCGTCGGATCCGGCAGACGCGGCGGGCGCTGGAAGCGGTTCCTGTGCGCAGTTTCTACGGAATCGACGACGGCCAGAGCTCGGCCGGCAGCGACTGGCGACCGTCGAGTGCGTCCGCCAGCCGCTCGGCGATGAGCGGAGCCGTGAGGAGGCCCTTGGCGCCAAGGCCGGCGAGGAGCCACACGCCGTCGTGACCCTGGAGCGGGCCGGCCAGCGGGAGCCGGCCCGGCGAGACGACGGCCGGTACGGTCAGGCGGACGCCGGCCCGCCGGTCGAGCACGGCTGCACCCTCCAGGGTCGGTACGGCCTCGGCCGCCCGCGCCGCCAGCCCGGCGTCGAGCGCGGGATCGGGCGCGACGCTCTCGAAGCTGTGCTCGAACGTCGACCCCACGATGACGCCGTCGTCGGCGGGGATGACGTAGCCGGGGCCGGCGACGGCCGGGTGGTTTGGGTCCAGGGTGGCGGGACGCGCGAGCGTGATCGTCTGGCCTTTGACGCGGTGAAGGGGCAGGCCGTCGAGCGCGCCGATCTTGCGGGCGCCGTCGCCAGGGGCGAGGACGAGGTGGCGAAAGGGGATCATTCCGTTGTCTGTTATTGCATCCGAGTCTGTCCATCCCCTCACCCGCGCGCGGACGACTTCGGCGCCGCGTCGCTCCGCCACCGCCAGCGCGGCCCGGACGAAGGCGCCGATGTCCACGGACCCGCCGCGCTCGACGATGAGCGTCCCGTGGGGTGCGGCCACGAGCGGCCAGCGTTCCGCACTCGCCTCGGCGTCGACCCACGTCAGTCCGTCGACCTCGGATGCGCGCTGGCAGAACGTCTCGGCCTGCGCCTCGGAGGCGGCGGGGCGGAGGACGCCGGTCCACCGCACGAGCCCGCCGGCCTCGGCGTCGAGCGCCGCCAGCGCGTCGAGGGCTTCCGCGAAGCGCCACGCCGGCCGCGCCTTCCGGCCCATGTACGGGTGGACGAGCCCGGCCGCTGCCCCGCTGGCGCCCGCCGCCGGGTGCTCGGCCTCGACGACGACGACACGCCGCGTCCGGCTCAGCGCGAGCGCCGCGCACGCCCCCGCCAGCCCTGCGCCCACCACGATGGTCGCCTCACTCACCCGACGTCGAGGGGCTGGCGGTTGGAGACGGCGAGGGGAGCACGGCAGGTGCGGGTAGCTTGTGGGAAAGCTAGAGCCCCGCCCGTGCCCGCCGAGACCCCGTTCGAGATCGCCGTCGTCGGCGGAGGCATCACCGGCCTGGGGCTCGCGTGGGAGCTGGCCGAGCGCGGCCGGCGCGTCGTCGTGTTCGAGGCGGAGCGCGTGGGGCGCGGCGCGACGTGGGCGGCTGCCGGGATGCTGGCGCCGTCGGTTGAGATCGGGTTCGAGGAGCTTGATCTGTATGCGCTCAGCCGGGAGAGCCTCACCCGCTGGCCCGCCTTCGCTCGACGCCTCGAAGCCGCCAGCGGCGCCGACGTCGGCTACCGCGACGACGCCACGCTCGTCGTCGCCGATGACCGCGACAGCGCGAGCGCGCTCCGCCGCCTTTTTTTGTTTCAGCGCGAGCACGGCGTGCCGGTCGAGTGGCTCGGCGGCGACGAGGCGCGCGAGGTCGAGCCGCTCCTCTCGCCCCGTCTCCCGTCCGCCATCCTCTCGCCGACGGATCACCAGGTGGATCACCGGGCCGTCGTCCAGGCGCTGCTCGTGGCCGCGCGTTCGGCGGGCGCCGACGTCCACGAGCATACGGTCGTGGCGCATGTCGAGCCGGACGCCGAGGCGCCGGCCGTCGTCCTCGCCAGTGGGGCGCGCGTCGAAGCGCAGGTCGTGGTCGTGGCAGCGGGCGTGTGGAGTGCGGGGCTCGACGGGCTCGACCCGGCGCCGCCGGTGCGCGGCGTCAAGGGGCAGGCCCTCGCGCTGCGGCTCGACCCGGAGCGCGGGCTCGACCCCCGGCACGTGGTCCGCGGGCCCGACGCCTACCTCGTGCCCAAGGCCGACGGCCGCCTCGTCGTCGGCGCAACCACCGAAGACGGCGTCGCCGACTCGCGGGTGACGGCGGGCGGGCTCTACCGGCTGCTGGAGGGCGCCGTCGAGATCATGCCGGCCGTCGAAGAGATGGAACTCGTCGAGACGTGGGTGGGGCACCGCCCGGCGTCGCGTGATCACGCGCCGCTGCTCGGGCGGAGCCCGCACCCGGGCGTCGTCTACGCGACGGGCCACTACCGGCACGGCATCCTGCTGGCGCCCGTCACGGCCGAAGAAGTGGCGGCCGAGGTCGAGCGGATGCTCGCCGGATCTCCCGAAACCGCCCCGATCCTGGCCCCGTTCTCGCCCCTCCGCTTTTCGACGCCGACCTAAGCCCGTGCCCACGCTCCGCATCAACGGCGAGCTGCGCGAGATCCCCGAGCCGCTCGCGCTCGACGCGCTCCTCGAACACCTCGGCCGCGACCCCCGCCAGCACGGCGTGGCCGTCGCCGTCGGCGACCGCGTCGTCCGCCGCGCCGATTGGCCTGCGACGACGGTCGGTGAGGGCGACCAGGTCGAGATCATCACGGCGGCGCAGGGGGGCTAGGGGAACGAACGCCACGGCGCCGCCGGCTGGCGGTAGCATCGGGCGTGTAACACATCCCACACAGAGGGCATGGTGACGGAGACTCCAGACGTGACGACCCGCGACGCGTGGACGGTCGGCGGCGCGACGCTGGCGAGCCGCGTGCTCCTCGGCACGAGCCGCTACCCCAGCCTCCAGACGCTGCTCGACTCGGTCGACGCCTCGGGCGCCGAGGTCGTCACCGTCTCCGTCCGCCGCGTGGACCTCGCCGACGACAACCGCCAGTCGCTGCTCGGCGCGCTCCGCCAGCGCGGCCTGCGACTACTCCCGAACACGGCGGGCTGCTACACGGCCAAGGAGGCCGTCTTCACGGCGCAGCTCGCCCGCGAGGCGCTGGAGACGGACTGGGTGAAGCTCGAAGTCATCGGCGACGACGAGACGCTCTATCCGGATGCGGTCCAACTGCTTAAGGCGGCGTCCGACCTCGTCGCCGACGGCTTCCAGGTGTTCGCCTACTGCGGCGACGACCCGATCACGGCGCGCAAGCTGGCGGACCTCGGCTGCGCCGCCGTCATGCCGCTGGCGGCGCCCATCGGCAGCGGCATGGGGCTGGTGAACCCGTACGCGCTCCGCATCATCCGCGAGCTGATCCCCGACGTCCCGCTCGTCGTCGACGCCGGCATCGGGACGGCCTCGGACGCGGCGCGGGCCATGGAGATCGGCTACGACGGCGTCCTGCTGAACACGGCCGTCTCGGGCGCGCAGCACCCGGCGCAGATGGCCGCCGCCATCCGCCACGCCGTCACCGCGGGCCGCCTCGCGCGCGCCGCCGGCCGCATCCCGCGCCGCCTCTACGCCCAGGCCTCGACGCCCGACGACGGCCGCGTCGAGGTGGACGACTAGCGTGGCGAGCGGAGGAGAGGGCATCCAGCGTCTGCTCTTGATCGCGGACGGCTTCGCGTCGGGCCGGACCGAGCTGGACGCCGGGACGATCCGCCAGCGGACCCGCGCGCTCGTCGAGGCCGGCGTGCTCTGGGTCTCGCTTCGCGACGTCGCGGCCGACGAGGCGACATTCGCCGAGGCTGCCGCCGCGCTGGCGGCCGACCTCCGCGCGGCCAACCCCGACGTTCTCCTGTCCGTTCACGGCCGCCTCGGCGTGGCCCGCGACCTGGGCGCCGGTCTTCACGTCGGTCGCCGGGGCGCGACGCTGGCGGAGGCGGTCGGTGCCGGGCTCGGTGGGCCGGTCGGCGTCTCGGCGCACTCCGCCTCGGCGGCGCTCGCGGCCCGGAAGGGGGGAGCCGACTACGCCACGTTCTCGCCCGTCTTCGAGACGCGCACGCACCCGGACGCCATTCCGGCGGGCATCGACCCGCTCAAGCTTGCGGCCGAGCGGTCGGGCCTCCCGATCCTCGCCCTCGGTGGGATGACGCCGCCGCGCGCGAAGATCGCCCGGCTCGTCGGCGCGCACGGGGCGGCCGTGATCTCGGCGCTCCTGTTCGCCTGGGATGAAGCCCGTACCGTCCGCCAGTTTCTCGACGCCCTCGCCTGACCATGTCTCATCCGACCGCCCTTACCATCGCCGGCTCGGACTCGGGCGGCGGCGCTGGCATCCAGGCCGACCTGAAGGCCTTCGAGGCGAACGGCGTCTTCGGCATGTCCGTCGTCACCGCGCTGACGGCGCAGAACACGCGCGAGGTCACCGCCGTCCACGCCGTCCCGCCGGCGTTCGTGGCGGCCCAGATCGACGCCGTCGCCTCGGACCTGCCGGTCGGGGCGGTCAAGACGGGGATGCTGGCGGATGCCGCCATCGTCGATGCGGTGGCGGACGGGATCGAGCGGTGGAGCCTCGGCCCGGTCGTGGTCGACCCGGTGATGATCTCGAAGAGCGGGCACGCGCTGCTGGTGCCGGAGGCCATCGCGGCGGTCGCCCTGCGCATGATGCCGCTGGCCGACCTCGTGACGCCGAACGCCCACGAGGCCGCCCGCCTCGCCGGCTTCGACGTCCGCACCCTCGACGACGCCCGCCGCGCGGCCGACGCGCTGCTGGCGATGGGCCCGCGCGCGGTCCTGATC
>CAYPVZ010000043.1:0-13439 GCA_964414235.1 uncultured Rhodothermales bacterium
ATCCGGTCGAGCATCCGGTTGAAGAGGCCGCCGAGGTCGGCGAACTCGCCTCCGGCCTCGGCCGTCGGCGCCCGCTCGCGGACGTCGCCCGTCGCCGCGATCGCCTCCAGCGTCCCGACGAGCTGGCGGACGGGCCGGAGCGCGTGGCGCGCCATGACCACGCCGCCCAGCACCGCCAGCAGCAGGAGCGGGACGGCCAGGAACGGGAAGACGCGCGGAAACGCCTCCAGCACGTCGTCGCGCTCGTCGGAGTTGAGGCCCACCTGGAGCACCTCGCCCGACGCAAGCCGTTGCGTCTCGACGTCGAGCGTCTGCCGCTCGCGGGGGTTCTCGATCTGGATCGACTCGTCCGGGACGCGTTCGTCGAGCGCGTCGAGGTCGGATGGGAGCCAGCCGTCGGGCGGGACGAGGAGGCGCGGCGCGTTGCGGGCGTCGGCGAGGCGGATCAGGACCTCCTCGCCGCGGTCGTCGGCCTGGAGGTCGGCGGCGTGACGGCGGAGGCCCGCCAGCCCACCATCGACGTAGGCGGCCTCGGCGGCGTGGAGCTGCTGGCGGAGGTACACCGCGTCCTGGCGCAGCAGGAAGGCGCCCAGGACGGCGTACGTGAGAAGCGAGAGGACGCCTGCGCTCAGCGTGAACAGGACCGCGTAGCCCGCCGCCAGCCTGAGGCCTGGGCCCTGGCGCCATCGCGTGTCTCGGTCCTCAGGGGGTCCGGAAGACATAGCCGGCGCCGCGGACGGTGTGGATCAGCTTCGGCTCGAACGGCTCGTCGACCTTCTGCCGGAGGCGGTGGACCAGCACTTCGACCACGTTCGTCTGCGGGTTGAAGTCGAAGTCCCACACGTGCTGGTGGATGGCCGTCTTCGAGACCACGCGGTCGGCGTTGCGGACGAGGTAGTCGAGGAGCGCGAACTCGCGCGGCTGGAGGTCGATGGTCTCGCCGGCCCGCGTGACGGTCCGCCCGACAAGGTCGATGGCGACGGGCCCGGCCGAGAGCCGCGTGGCCTCGGCCGCGCCGGTGCTCCGCCGGATGAGGGCCTGAACGCGCGCCAGCAACTCGGCGAAGGCGAACGGCTTGGTGAGGTAGTCGTCGCCGCCGGCTTCGAGCCCGCGCACCCGGTCGTCGACGGACCGCTTCGCGCTGAGGATGAGGACGGGCAGGGCCACGCCGCGCTGGCGGAGCCGCTCGATGAGCCCGAGCCCGTCGAGCCGGGGGAGCATGAGGTCGACGACGGCCGCGTCGTAGGGCTCGTTCGTCGCCAGTGCGAACGCGGCCTCACCGTCGGCGGCGTGGTCGACGGCGTAGCCGGCCTCGCGAAGGCCGGCCGTGACGAACTCGGCGATCCGGGGGTCGTCCTCGACGACAAGAAGGCGCATGGGCTCGGGGGCGGGCCTCACGAACGGCTCGCCGTGCGTCGCGGATTCTCAGAGCTCGACGGCGGCCCGCGCGATGACGACCGCCTCCGACGGTGTCGTCGCGTCGTCATCGAACGGGGTGAACACGGTTCGCTCCACGGTCACCCCTAGGCGGACCTCCTCGAATGGCGTCCAGTGGGCAGCCACGGCCCAGGCCGTGGCCGAGCGCACGCTCTTCGGAGCCGCCAGGGGCTCCGCACTCGCGCCGACACCCAGGCCATGGAGGCGGGCGGAGATCTCGACGGCGCCCGGCCCGCCGTCCAGAGCGGTCCGACGAGGGACGGGGCGACCAGTGCCTCGCAATTCCCCGGCGACGACGTAGGACGCGGCCACCTGCCAGGCCGAATGGACGATCGACCGTTCTTCCACGCCCTGCACGCCAACACGGTGGCGGGATGCCGCCGCCTCACCAAGGACGCGGAGTCGACCGACGTCGAGCGTGGCCTGGGGGAGGAGTCGAAGGCGCTGGCCGTCCGGGACGACAGCCTCGTCATACGAAAGCACCACACGGCCTCCTGGCGATTCGTAGGCCGCGAGCCGGTCCCCCCGGTCTCCGCGCGCCGTGCCGGCCGCCACGGCGAGGCCCACTCCCAGACGGACGTGGTCGGTATCGACGGGAAACCCGAACGCCCGAGCGGCGAGGTCGGGGCCGCCACCCCAGCCGTCGGAGCCGCTCGCCCCATCGGCGACTCCATTGAAGAGGCCCGCCGAGACGGCGAAGGCTCCACTCTCGATCGCGATCAGGGCCCCGAGGTCCCGGCGAGGCGAAACCTGCGTCGGAAAGGCCCGCTCGGCGAACCAGAGGCCCGACGACGAGGCGAGGGACTCGTAGCCGCCCGGTGTCTTGAACCGACCCACGCGAACGGCGAGAGGGGAAAAGAGAGGAGCCTCGGCGTACCCGTCGAGCAACTCGACCTCGCCCTCACCGAACCCCGGCTCTATGACGACCCGGAGGCGAGAGGCCACCTCGGCCGTGAGTTCGACCCGTGCCCGACGAACGAGGAATCCGGGCGAATCGCCGACCGGGCCTTCCGCGAAGCCCCGAGCATCCACGTGGACCCGGGCCCCTGCGGAAAACGCCATGCGGCCCGTTCCGACCGTGTCGGTTTTCTGGGCGTGAGCGGACGGAGCCACGAGGGCGAACGCGGCGATGGCGACGAGGCGCACGAGGACGGGAAGGCCGTGAACCAGTCAAACCCACGGTCCCTTACTTGGCGCTTACGGGCGGATTACAGGCCCGTCAGGTCCGAAGACGTGATCGATTCCCAGACGCCGTCACGGAGCATCCGGGTCACTTCGCCCCGGCTCACGAAGGAGATCCCCTGCGCGCCGGCCGTCCGCACCATGACGGCCTCGACGATGGGAGGGCTGACCCGGGCGTCGGCCTGCCACTCGACCACGAAGTTGGCACCGACACCGCCAGTTCGGTCGGCCTCGTCGACGACGTAGGACTTCGACGCGTACGGCCCGAGCGCGACGGGGCTGTGGAGGTGCTCCCGCACGAGTTGCCCGTCGTCGTCGTAGTACCGGACCGACGTGATCGCGAGGGCGTCATCGGGGTCCGTGTTCCGGACGCTCAGCGTGACGGCGAGATCGAGCCACCGCGTGGAGTCGCGGATGAAGACGTGGGAGTAGACGGGGACGTAGACCGTCTGGCCCGAGACGTCGCCGGCCTCGACCGCGACGGTGTCGACGGAATGGACAGCGCGTTCCGGGACAGGGTCCCCGTCGGCCGTGCCCACTGACTCCGTCTCACAGCCAGCAGAGACGAGAAGGGCGAGGGCACCAGCCACCATCGAGAAGCGAGGGGCGGGGGATCGGGTAGGCGTCATCAGGGGGCGGAATGTCCCTGTCGAACGCCGTCCCGGGTGGGACCGATCCACCCGGGATGGCTCAGCGAGGGAAGGGACACGGCTACCGCCCGAATGCTTGCTCGACGAACGCGATGAGGTCGCGCTCGCTGGCCGTCACACGGCCGTCGGCCCCCGCGATCTGGCGGAGGTCAGAGAGGACGCGGGCCTGGGCGTCGGCGTCGAGCGAAGTTCCGAGGCGGGCGACGACGGCCCCGAGGCTGATCGGGCCGAGGCGGGGAGGCGCGGGCTCCTGAAGGACGTCCTCGACACGTCCGAGCGGGGCCCACGCGCCGAGCGTGCTGTGGAGGGCCTCGGCCTCGGCCGGTCCGAGTGGTCCGGTGATGAGGGCGCGGTAGAGCGCCGCGAGGTCACGGAGGTGAAGCATAAAGGGATGGTGTCCGCCCCGGCAGGACGTCTCTGCCCTGCCGGGGCGGTCCGGTTTAGAGCCGAAGGAAGGCAACAGAGACCGCGACGACGCCCAGGAGGATCAGGGCGATGAAGACGACGAGTCCGGTGTCCCCCTTTGGTTTACCGGGGCCGAGGTCAGACGGCGGTGGTGACGCGATCGCGTCGGAGTGGAGAGGCATGGTGTTCCTTGAGCTTGGAGAACGTCCGCGACCGGACGCCACCACACAGGGCGATGACGGGAAGCCCTACGGGTCCGTCCACACGGGCCCGAGTCGACGGACGGAAGAGACGACGGGGCTCATTGGCCCCGGGCGGACCGCCACCACGGCGGACCGGTCTACCTCTCCCTCAGAGCCGGAACACGCACACGAGCCTACACCGGTCGGCCCCCGACGCCCCGAACAACGCGGGCGGGCGGCGGGTGGGCCCCGCGACCGCCGCAGGGGATGATGCCGGGTGGGACTGTGCTCCTGGAACGTGCGGTGCGGACGGCCCCAGCGGCCCCCCCTCGGGGGTCGGCGGCGCCACGACGACGACCGGAGCCCCGAGCACCCCGACGAGCGGGTAGGCGACTGGCCGGGCCGTCGCAGCGGTGTCCCAGACGGAGACCACGGCGGCGCTGGCGGTCCCTACGTCCGGAGCCGGGGCCATCGTCGCCAGCGTGGTCGCGAGGGCGACCACGGTGAGGGCAGCGAGGCGTTGGGTCAGACGAAGCGTTCGCATCTGGACCGGTCTCGTTTCTCCCGTTCCGGCAGGCATCGGGCCGACAAGGTATGGAGACGACATCGGGCGAGCCGCGAAGATGCCGAGCGCTCGGTTACGCCTCCGCCGCCGGGTCGCCGACGTCCGCCCCAGCGGTGGCGGCGACGCCGGCAGGAACCTCAGAGACGACTCCGTCCTCCGCTTCCGTTCCGTCGAACTCGTCCGGGGTGTAGGTGAGCCGGACGAGCTCGGGATCGTCGTGAGGTTCGACGACGAACGGGCCGAGGCGAGGGGGCAGCTCTGAGCCGCCGTCGGGCACGGCCGCGTCGAGAAGAGTGCCGATGGGATCGGTCGACCACGTCGGCCCCGGGATCCCGAAGAACCGGTGGAGCTGGCCCACCGTGCTCGCCGTGTGGAACGCCAGCACGAGGCCGGGTTCCAGTGGCGGCGTCTCGGCGTCGGGGTCGAACAGCCGGTCCACGACCGGCCGCAGACGGCCCCGCATCGCGACGAACACGTGGTCGCCCGGCCGGAGCGCCGTCGCCCCACGCGGGACGACGACCTCCCCGTCCCGGACGACGAGCGTCACCGCAGCGCCGTCGGGGAACGCGAGGTCCCGGAGGGCCTGGCCGGCCACGCGGGCCGACGGGGCCACCGTGTAGTCGACGACGTCGCCGTCGACGTGGCGGAGTGCGTGGAGCTCGACCGAGAGGGGAGGGGCCGCCTCGGCCGGCCGGCCGATCGTGAGCCACCTCGCGACGACTGGGAGTGACCACCCCTGGGTCACGGCCGAGACGAGGACGACGAAGAACACGACGTCGAACAGGCCGGACGCGCCGTCGACGCCGGCCAGGAGCGGGAACGTTGCGAGCGTGATCGGGACAGCCCCCTTGAGCCCGACCCACGAGACGAAGGCCGTCTCGCGCGGGGCGAACCGAAACGGGATGAGTGCGAGGGCGACGGCGAGCGGCCGGGCCACGAGGATGAGGACGGCGGCCACGGCGAGGGCCGGGCCGGCCACGGCGAGGAGCCGGCTCGGGAAGCTGAGGAGCCCGAGCATGACGAACAGGATGATCTGGGCGAGCCACGCCGCCGCGTCGTGGAACAGGAGGATGCCGCGTCGGAACACGGTGCCGCTGTTGCCGAGGACGATCCCGGCGAGGTAGACGGCGAGGAACCCGCTGCCGCCGAGGACGGCCGCGAGCCCGAACGCGAGGAGCCCGAACGCCATGGCGAGGATGGGGTAGAGCCCGGCCGCGGTGAGGTTGATCCGGTCGATGGCCCACGCCGCCGCCAGCCCGACGCCCGCACCGGCGGCGGCCCCCACGCCGAACTGGAGCGCGAAGAGTGTGGCGAGCGCTCCCGCCGAGGCGCCGGTTCCAGCGACGACCCCGACGAGCCCGAGCGTGAGGAAGATGGCCATGGGGTCGTTCGACCCGCTCTCGACTTCGAGCGTAGCCGCGAGCCGGTCCGGCAGCCGGAGCCCGCTCGTCCGAAGGACCGAGAAGACGGCGGCCGCGTCGGTTGAGCCGACGATGGCTCCGAGGAGGAGCCCGTGGAGGACGGGGAGCCCGAGGATCCAGGCCGCGGCGAGCCCCGCTACGCCCGAGGTCACGAGGACGCCGACGGTCGCGAGCGAGAGGGCCGGGCGCCATGCCATCCGGAGCGCGCCGACGGAGGTCCGAAGTCCGCCGTCGAAGAGGATGAGCGCGAGGGCCACACTGCCGACGCTGTTGGCGAGCCCGTAGTCCTCAAACGGGACGCGGCCGATGCCCTCCGAGCCAGCAAGCATGCCGACGCCGAGGAAGAGGACGAGGACGGGCATGCCGAGCCGGGCCGAGAACTTGCTCGACCCGATCCCAAGGAGGAGGAGGACACCGGCGAGGAGGACGGCGCCATTGATCGAGGGCATAGGCGACAGACCCGGGGGGGCGGCCGGATACGAGCAGGACGGACCGGGGTTCGACCGGCTGGCCCCTCCGTTGGTCGTCCGGGAGGCCGAGCCAGCGGCTACAACTGGCACGTGGAGACCGCATCGCCAGAACGAGTAGGGCCTCCGGCAGTATCGCAGGCGTCAGAGGAGTCGCGCGGCTCATGAGCGTGGCCGAGTCGCTCCTCTACAACCGAGAGCAGCACTCGGTCAATGGCACTTCGCGCCGGAGCAGCATGGCCTGAGAGTGGCACCATGGTCGACGGTCGCCCGCTCCATCATCGCCCCCAGCGAATCGGCGTAGGGGCGGCAACGCGCGGGGTCCTCAATTCCAGTGTGGAGTCCGAAGGGCCACGCCGAAGTCCCAGCCCGCAGCTCCCTCTGTTTCGAGATTCGGGGTCGATCTGAGAAGCTGTGGTCAAAGCCGGGTAGCGTCGGTCATGGCTCCTCCCTCGAAGCGCTACGCCACGGACCTCACCGACGACCCGTGGGAGGCCGTCCACCCCTTCGTCGTCAAGCGGATGGGTTGACCGCCGACCGTCGCGAGGTCGTCAACGCCGTTCTCTACCTCGTCCGCGACGGGTGCTCCCGGACTCGTTCTCGAACCACAACACCGTCCACTCCTGCTACCGCCGCGGGCGGCTCGACGGCACGCTTGACCGGCTCCAGGACATGCTCCGCCGTCGGACCCGCGTCGGGGCCGGCCGGGATGCGGAGCTGTCCGTCGCCGCCGTCGACAGCCAGTCGGTCAAGACGACCCCAAACGGGGGCCTGGGGGCTACGACGCGGGTAAGAACGTCAACGGGTGCAAGCGGCACCTCGTCGTAGGCACGCTCGGACTGGTCCTGGCCTGCGAGGTCACGGCGGCCTCGTTGCGCGACGAGTGGGGGCCGTCACCGCGCTCAACCTCCTCGCGGGACGGGCGCCGCCGTACCGTCATCGGAGGAGGCAAACACCGTTGGCGCTCACCCCGAGGCGGACCTCGTCGAACAGAGTCCAGTGGGCACCGACGGCCCAGGCCGTGGACGTGGGGCTGAGATATCGATGGCGCTCGCTCCGCCTTCCAGGGGGGCTGACGGGGACGGGCCGGCCAGTGACCGGGATTCTCCGGCAACCACCTCCGACGACGCCAGATGCACGACGACACGTTCCACCACGCCCTGCACTCCGGCTCGCTGACGGGATGCCCCCCATTCGTTGGAGCCGCGTGCGTCACCGGGGGCCCTATTGAAGACGCCCGCCGAGATGTGGGTTCATTGTCCCCGTTGCTCCCCGAATGACGGAGGGCCCCTGGGGACTCCGCGGGCCGATCCTGAGTCCTGACGCTCCTGATTCAAGGTTCACTCCAAACCGGACACACGTGATCTGAGGCTGGATCCTACCGGGGCATGGGCAGGAGTGGTTGAGCCCTGGCGCGGGAGCGACCCATGCCCGGAGGTGGAACGCTCCCAGGCTTGGATAGCTGCGCTATGTTCGGCGGCGCCCCATGCGACCTGGCTCGGAGAATGCCAGGGCGCCCCTCACGCGATTCCACTCTGTGGCTGTCGGCCCCGAACACCGCTTGTCTTATCTCTCGTTGGCTAAGCGAATGTTGAGGTCGCTCTGTCTCATCCTGGTGGTCGCTGGGGGGGGGGGGCGGGCGAGCTGGGGCCAGCCTGCCGATGCGGATGAGAACCCGACGGGGCTGCTCGTCACCCGCTATACGTCACGGGACGGCCTCCCGCTGGACCACGCCAACGACCTCGTCCTCGGCGCAGACGGCTTCCTGTGGATCGCCACGTTCGACGGGCTGGCGCGCTTCGACGGGCTCTACTTCATCGTGTTCACGCCGGAGAACACGCCGGGCCTCCCGACGAGCCGTCTTGAGACGCTGATGCGGGACGCGGAGGGCGCGCTCTGGATCCGGGCTGAAGATGGGACGGTCGTCCGGTTCCAGGGCGGCCGGGCGCGGGCGTTTGTGCCGGGGCGCGACCTCCCGCCGGGCGGTGGGCGGCCGGTCATGACGGGTGGCCGGGTGTGGGTGGTGACGGATGATGGGCTGTTCCGGTACGAGCATGGGCAGAGCGGGGAGGCTCTCGTGCGCTACCGTCCTGGCCTCGTCCGGGGCCCCGTCGTTGCAGTCCATCAGGACCGCGCGGGCGCCGTGTGGGCGCTCACACAGCGGCGGCTGATCCGGGTGGACCCGGGGGGCCAGGCTCGGGCCTGGGACGCTCGCCATCTGCCGGCAGTGGCCAGCGAGGTCGCGCCGAGCGCGAGCCAGGGGGCGGGCTGCTTCTCGGAGGGGCGGAACGGGCAGCTCTGGGTCCTGACGCAGGGCGGCGTCGCCCGGTTCGAGGGGGGCCGCCTCGCACAGACGATCCCGCTGGCGGCGGGCGTGGGTCTGCCGCGCTACCTGTGGACGTCGTCCTACGGCGTGCAGGTGTTCGGGCTTCAGGGGCAGTGGTGGCAGGTCTACGGCGGCCGGTTTCAGCCGACGCACCCGGGGACGCCCGGCGAGCCGTCTCTCAAGATCACGCGTGCCCGCGCGCACGCCGTCTCGCCAGACGGCGCCGTCTGGCAGTACGACCAGGGCTGGGTGCTCCGAGACGGCGCTCCGGTCTACCGTGTCCGCGACCGCTCCCTCAACTGGGTCGCGCTCGTGGCCGATTCGTTCGGCGCCGTGTGGGTCACCGACGGCGGCCTTGTCCGCCTCGCCCCGCCCCACGTGACGTCGATCGGCGAGGCGGAGGGCTTTCCGGGGCGCAACGTGTACCCGACGCTCCAACTCCGCGACGGAGCCGTGCTGGCCGGCGCCTGGGAGGGCATCCCTCACGCCGGCCTCGTCCGGCTCACGCCGACGGGCGCCGCCAGCCAGATCCCCATCGACGCCAGTACGGGCGAGAGGGAACGCCTCGTCACGACACTCTACGAGGACCGTCGGGGTGGCGTCTGGGTCGGGACGTACGGCTGGCTCGGGCGGCTGGCGGCGCGCGGCGCGCGGGTGGAGGCGGCCGGTCTGGCGGTGGACCCGGCGTACTCCCGGCAGGTGGGCGCCATCACGGAGGACGCGGCCGGGCGGCTCTGGTTGGGCAACGCCATCGGCCTCGCCGCACAGCGCCAGCCCGGACCGCCCGGCTCGGCGACGCGAGAGGCATGGACCACGCTCGCGCTGGCGCACCCGACGCGTGCCCTCGTGCCGACGCCGGGCGGGGCGGTTCTCGTCGGCACGCTCGGTGGCGGCCTCGGGATCGCGCGCCTCGACGGCAGCGCGATCCACGCCGCGTTTCTCACCAACGCCGACGGCCTGTCGTCGAACTACGTGCGCGACGCGTTCCGGGACGAGCGCGGCGTCGTGTGGGCGGCGATGCAAGACCGGGGGCTCTGCCGCGTCGCACCGGATCGGCGGGCGCCCGCGTCGGACCCGTGGCGCGGCGCGGCCGTCCGGTGCGCGACGCGCGACGACGGCCTGTTCGACAACTCGCTCCACCGCGTGATCCCAGACGGACAAGGACGGCTGTGGCTCTCGTCCAACCGGGGTCTGTTCTGGGTCGACCGCGCGGCGATGGATGGGTTCGCGGCCGCGCCGCCGGGCACCATCGAGGTCCCGTCGGTGGCCTACGACGAGCGCGACGGGATGACCGTGAGCGAGGCCAACGGGGGCTACCAGCCGGCCGGCTTCCGCGCGCGCGACGGCCGGCTGTGGTTTCCGACGCAGGCCGGGCTGGCGGTTGTCGACCCCGCCGAGAGCCTGCGGCTGCCCGTGCCCCGTGCCGTCGTCACCGGCGTCACGGTGAACGGGGGCGTCCTGGGCCTGCCGGACGGAGACGTGCGGATGGCCGCCGGCGTGCGCGACCTCGACCTCCAGTTCGTCGCGCCCACGCTGGCCCGGCCCCAGGAGGTCCGCTACCGCTACCGGCTCGTCGGCTACGACGACGCGTGGCGGGAGGTGGGCCAGCAGACGCGGGCGTCGTACACCAACCTGCCGCCGGGGGAGTACCGCTTCGAGGTCCAGGCCGGCCGCCCCGGGCGATGGGCGCGCCAGGCGACCACGCTGGCCGTCGTTCGCAAGGCGCACGTATGGGAGAGGCCTGGCTTCGCGCTCGTCCTGCTCGTCCTGCTGGCGGGCGGGGCCGCGTGGGCTGTGGCGCGTGTCGGGCAGCGCCGGCTGGAGCAGGCGAAACGGCGCGCACAGCGCCTGGAGGCGGCCGTCGACGAGCGGACCCGGGAGGTGGCCGAGCAGAACGAGCGGCTGAGGCTCCAGGCGCAGATGCTCGCGGCGCAGGCCGAGAAGCTGCAGGACGCCAGCGAGGCCCGCGGCCGGTTCCTCGCGAATGTCTCGCACGAGCTCCGGACGCCGCTGACGCTCACGTTCGGCCCGCTCCGCGACCTCCTGCACGGCCACTACGCCGTCGAGCAGGCGGCGCTGCCTGCGCTCCGGCGCGCCGAGCGCCACGGCGAGCGCCTGCTCTCGCTCATCGACCAACTCCTCGACCTCTCGCGGCTCGACGCCGGCCGCCTCGACGTCCACCGCCAGCGGCTCGACCTCGCCGCCTTCGTGCGCGTCCGTGTCGCCGCTTTTGCCTCGCTGGCGGACGACTCGGGCGTCGCCCTCACGCTCGACGTCGACGACGCGGTACCTATCGCCGTGGACCCGGAGAAGATGGAGACGGTCGTGCTCAACCTGCTCTCGAACGCGCTCAAGTTCACGCCGGCCGGCGGGACGGTCGCCGTCCGCGTCCGGCCGACCGCCGACGGCGCCGCGTTCGAGGTGACCGACACCGGCGTCGGGATCCCCGAGGACGCGCTGCCGCATCTGTTCGACCGGTTCTACCAGGGCGAGGCGAGTAAGGCGCGCGGTGACGGCGCTGGCATCGGACTCTCGCTCGTCCGCGAGTTGGTGCGACTCCACGGCGGCTCGGTCACGGTCACCAGCCAGGAGGGCGAGGGGACGACGTTCACTGTGACGGTCCCGGACGGCCCGGTTTCTGCCGTGCCGCCACTCGAGACGGTTCCGAGGGGCACGGACGGACCCGACCTTCGCGGCGACGGCGAGGCGACGCCCGAACCGCAGCCGACCGTGTCTCTGCCGGGCTCCGCCGGTGACCGGCCGCTCCTCCTTGTGGTCGAGGACAACGACGACCTGCGCGACTATCTCCGTTCGCACCTCGCATCCGCGTTCCGCGTCGAGGAGGCGCCCGACGGCGCCGAAGGCCTCCGCCGCGCCCGCACGCTCGTTCCGGATGCCATCCTCTCGGACGTGATGATGCCCGAGCTCGACGGGTTCGCCCTCCTCGCTGCCCTCAAGGCCGACCCGCGCACGGCCGACGTTCCCGTCGTCCTTCTCACGGCCCGTGCCGACGCTGCCAGCCGCCTCGCGGGCCTGCAGACCGGCGCCGACGACTACCTCGCCAAGCCGTTCCAGCCCGAGGAGGTCGTCGCCCGGCTCCGCGGTCTCGTCCAGACGCGCCGGGCGCTCCGCGAGCGCTACGCGCAGATCGACGCCCGCCCCGACGAAGACGCGTCCGAGGAGTCGACCAATGCGGCGTTCTTGCGACAGATCCAGGAAGCCGTCGAGGCCCGCATCGGCGACGTCACCTTTCGGAGCGGCGACATGGCCGAGGCCGCCGGCCTCAGCGAGCGCCAACTCCGGCGGCGCCTGCTGGCATTGACCGGGGAGACGCCGGCCGACATGCTCGTGCGGCTCCGCCTCGATCGCGCCGCCGCCCTCTTCATCGGCGGCGACGTCACATTGGCGCAGGTCGCCGAGCGCGTGGGCTACGGCACGGCCGACAGCCTGCGGGTCGCCTTCAAGAAGCGCTTCGGCGTCACGCCGTCGGCCTACGCGAAGGGGGGGGCGGGCGTTTAGGACGACGACCTCCAGGTGGCCGAAGCGACCGCATGAGGGATGTGTATGACCGGTGAATGCGGGCCTCCAGGCCCACGGAAATGGGCCCGTGTCCAAAGATTACGGGCCTGTGTCCGGAATTGACGGGTGCGGCAGGGTTCTCTTGCCCTGTGCGACGGCGCCGGGGCAAAGGCCCCGAGGTGGCTGTCGCTGTTCCCTATCCCGGACCGATGTTCGCTCGCTCCTCGCTCACGCTCCTCGCCGCCGCGCTGGCTCTCGCCGCCAGCCCCCGTTCCGCCTCGGCCCAGTCGGGCCTCGCCGCGTCCCAGGACCGCGAGGACCGGGTCCGGCTGACGTGGGACGGCAGCGGTGCTGCCTCGGTCGCTCAGACCAACGTCTACCGCCGGTTGCTGGCCGACGGCGAGAGCCCGAGCGGCGAGCCCGGGGCGCTGCTAGCGGCGGTCGGCACGGCGTTCGGGGCGTATGAGGACCCGACGGCGCGGCCGATGCAGCGCTACGAGTACTGTGTCGTCGCCGAATCTGGCGGGGCACAGTCGTGTGCGGTCGGACGGCGCGTGATCCGGCCGGTCGAGGGGCTGAAGGCGACGGTCGCGCTGGCGGCGTCGGTGGACCTGACGTGGCGGAACGCGACCGAGTTGAGCGGGACCCGGCTCCGCGTCTACCGACACGCGCTCGCGCCGGGCGAGAGTGCCGCGACCGTCGAGTTCGAGGCGGCCGACGTGCTGGCGGACTCGCTGGCCGGCGTGCTCACGTCGTACCGCGACCTCTCGGCCGTCGCCGGGCAGGCCTACGCCTACGGCGTCGCCGTCTTTCTGAGCACGGGCCGGAGCGACATCATGAACGCTCGGGGCGCCCGCGTGGCGATCCCGGCCGTCCGCGGCTTCGCCGCCGCCGATGGCACCGATCCGGCCGCCGTCGCGCTCTCGTGGGCCATGCCGGAGGCATTCCCGGCGCAGCGCTTCGGCGTCTACCGCGAGACCATCGCCAGCCGTGCCGAAGCCGACGGTCTCCGCTCGGGCTCGGCCGTCCAGATCCTGACCGTCCCGGTGACAGGCCCCGTCGCCGCCGGCCAGACGTTCCGCGCGACCGACGAGACGGCCGCGCCGGATGCCTATTACGAGTACTGCGTCGTGACGCTCGACGCCGAGGGCACTGAGTCGGCCGCGGTCTGCGATGCCGGCTCGCGCACCGGGCTGGCCGCCCCGACGGCCGTCGCGGCCTCGGACGACACCTCCGACGACAGGAACGACGACTCGTGGCCCGACGCGGGCTCGACCGAGACCGG
>CAYPVZ010000044.1:0-13358 GCA_964414235.1 uncultured Rhodothermales bacterium
CGTCAGCGTGTCGCCCGGCAGGGCCACGATCCGCTTGATGTACGGCGTCCGCCGTGCGATCTCCGGGGCGAGGTCCGGCGGGTAGTTGAAGACGACGACGTCGCTGCGCTTCGGATCGGTGAAGCCGGGCAGGCGGTGGCCGAGAACGCGTGCGCCGTAGTGGAGCTTCGAGACGAGCACGAAGTCGCCCACGAGGAGCGTGTCCTCCATCGAGGTCGACGGGATCCGGTAGGCCTCGAAGACGAGCACGCGAAGCGCCAGCGCGAAGGCGACGGCGCCCGAGAGCACGCGAACCCAGGTCCAGAGCGCCTCGACGCTCGTCCGCGACGTCGGCGTAGCCTCGGCGCGCGGTCGACCCGGGTCGGACGGCGGGCCGCCCTCCGCCCCCTCGTGCGGGTCTACGGTCCCGGGGAGGTTCAGGGGATCGGCCGGAAGAAGCGATCCATCCTCGGAATCGGCGGGAGCCACTTCCGGAACGAGAAGAAGATGAGGACGGCCTTGCCCACGAGGTGCGACTCGGGGATGAAGCCCCAGTAGCGGCTGTCGACCGAGTTGTCGCGGAAGTCGCCCATCCCCATGTAATAGTCCTGGGCGAACGTGTACGACGTGGCCGGCTGGCCGTCGAGCAGGATCTGTCCGCCCGACTGGCTGAGCGTGTGGCCCTCGTGGCGTGTGATGGCCTCGGCGTAGGTCGGGAGCGTGGCGGCGGTCAGCGGGATCGTCATTCCCTTGGCCGGAATCACGCGCGGCGCCACGTGGTCCGGGTTGACCCCGTAGGTCTGGTCGACGTACTCCTCCTGGAGCACGGACGGATCGACCCGGGCCACGCCGGGCTGCGCCTCCAGGGCCTCGACCTCGGGGGGAGTCGCGTAGACCTCGGACTGGTACGCCCCCTCCTCGACGCGGCTGCTCCCGAGCAGGAGCTGCACGCCGATGTCGTCGAGCTGGCTGGCGCTCGGCAGGGTCTCGCCGGCGGCGGTGACGGTCCAGCGTTGCTTCATCGTCGGCGCCAGCGGGACGGGGCGGCCGTTGATGTGGAGCACCTTGTCGAGCACCGCCAGCGTGTCGCCGGGCAGCCCGACGAGCCGCTTGATGTACGGCGCCCGCCGCTCGATGGGCACCGAGGCCGGGATCTCGCCGCGCACCACGTCGACGCTCGCCGGGTAGTTGAACACGACGACGTCGCCGCGCTTCGGCTCCGAGAAGCCAGGCAGGCGAACCTGCGGCAGCTTGAGCCCCGGGACGTGGATCGGCGTGAACGGAATGCCGATCGTGGCCGGCGTCCGCGGCCCCCAGTTGAGCTTCGAGACGATGAGGAAGTCGCCCACGAGGAGCGTGTCCTCCATCGACTCGGACGGGATCCGGAAGGGCTCGCCGATGAACGCCCGCAGGATCAGGATGGCGACGATCGCCTTGGCCCAGTACCAGAGGTTCTCGCGGAGGGTGGGCCGGGGCGCGCGCTCACGCTCGGCGCGGCGCTTCGCCCGGTCGGGGCGACGAGACATAGGGCGGGGCGGAGCGGGCGGAGAGGCGTCGGGCAGAGCGCCCGAAAGCTACGGGGACAATCGCCCCGAGGTGCGCCTCTCCGCCCGTCGCTTACCGCACCACCGTGACGGTGCGGCTCGCCCGGAACGTGTCCCCGGCAACGCGGAGGACGTACGGCCCCGGCGCCAGCTCGGCGAGGTCGACGCGGAGCGGGAGGTCCGCACCGGCCGCGACGGCGCCCTCGAAGACCACCGCCACGCGGCGGCCGAGCACGTCGTAGAGCTCCGCCTTCACCGGCTGGGCCGTCGCCACGCGCAGCCGCGCGCTGGCGGTGCCGATGGCGGGGTTCGGCGCCAGTGCCGAGAGCATCGCATCATCTGGCCCCAGTTCCGTCGCCGTCGCCTGCCCCGGGTCGATGGTCACGGCGAAGCGCTCGACCGACGTCCCCGCTTCCGCCGAGAATACGAGACCGGTCTGCTGGCGGAGGTCGACGCGGGCGCCCGTGACGAGGTCCTCCAGGATGACCGACCAGTTCGCCGGGATCTCGTCGAGCCCGCTCCAGGTGAGCGAGAACGTGCCAGGTTCGTAGCTCGTCAGTCGAAGCGGGACTGTGTGGGGCGCCGCCAGCTCGAGCGGGAGCGCCTCCTGCGCCTTGTCGATCATCTCGTCCTGGAAGCTCGGGCCGGCCGGGGCGATCCAGGCCGGGCTGTCGAGCGAGGCCAGCTTGGTGGCGTCGTAGGTGTCCCACGTCAGGTCAGAAACGTCGGTGAACGCGAGGGCAGCCCCCTCGTCGAAGGCGACGGCCCCGCTGCTCATCGTCCCCTCCATCCGGAAGCGGAGAACGTCGACCTCGGTCGCTTCACCAGTCTCCTCGGCCGACTGCGCCGTCCGTCCGTAGAACGGCGGCGAGCCCCCGCGCTGCCCTGTGAAAAGGAAGGTGAACGTCGTCACGACTTCCGTGGACAGCGCCGCCGTGACTTCAGCGAACACGCCCTGCCAGGCGGCGATGTCGTCGGCAGAGCTGTTGATGAGATCCGCTGTCCGGTTGACAGTGACGTACGAGCCGGGCGTCCCATTCCCCTGGGCGACCGTGGCACCGCTGTTCGGATTCCATACCTGGAAGGCATTCTGAAGCGTGACTCCCAGAGGCACCGAGACGGCTACGATGCTACTGAGATCGAACGACGCACCGAACGGGTTGGCGATCAGATAGAAGCCATCGGTCGACCCGAAGAGGCGGCCGGGGAAGGCGAGATCCAGATCGAGGAGGACCGTATTCCCTGTCCCAGTCAGCGAACTCGGGAGTTCGTTGCTCACGCTCGTGCCCCCGAGCCCCGGGTCATAGTCGACATCGTAGAGATACCAGATGAACCCCTGGCCGACGTTGAGGGCGTCCGTGTCGTTGGCCGCCGGGATGAATCCGTGGTCGTGGTCTCCCGCGTTGTCGGCGTTGTTTCCGTTGTAGGCGAGGTAGAGGTTGTCGGCGGCCGTCGGGTACTGCTGGGCGGTTCCCTGGACGAGGTTCTGTGCTGCGAGGTCAGCCACGGTCATCCCCTGAACGGGAGCGCCGAGCATCCGCCAGCCCTCTCCACCGCTCAGCGTCTTGGTGACGGTCGCCGTTGGCGAGGCGACAGCCTCCCCGAAGAGCCGGGTCCCGTCGAGGATGACTTCACCATCCGTGGCGTAGAGCCGGAACAGGAGAGCTCCTCCCTCACGACGCTCGACCAGCACCGACAACGTCTGGCGCTCTGAACCAATGCGAGCGGTCGCAAGCGGCGCCGTGAAGCCGTCGCCGCTGCTTCGGATCTCCAAAGCTGCCGTCTCTTCGACACTCCGGAGGTCAATCTCTACCCTATCCACGTTAAGGGCATAGCCTGCCTCAGGGGCAGCCCCAAATTCCACGTAGGCCCCCGCGGTCAGAGTCTGCGAGGCATTCGCGGCGCCCTCGAAGGCTGGACCCGCCTCACTCCAGACCAGAGGGGAAAGGAAGACATGATCCGAGACCGGCTCTGCAAGCAGACCTGGCCTGGGCGCGGACTCTGCGCTGGAGGTGAGCAGTGCTGGCTGCGCGGCGGCTCTTGTGGCGAGGCCGAGGAGCAGAACGAAGTAGAAACGAGACATAGAATCGTTAGATCTGAAGATGGGGCGGGGGCAGATGGGAGACGTAGGAGGGGTCTTAGGACTCGTCATGCCTGTTCATCAGTCGCCGTGCTCCGAGGCCGAGAGCGGCGATCCCGAGCCAGACCAGACCGCCATCCACGGGGACAGGGCTCGTACCGGGGGCCAACTCCGGACGCCCTGGAAGTGTGGGGGCCTGGGCTGCTACTAGCGGGGCATAGCTCAAGAACAAGATGATGACTGTTTTGACCATGTGAGACCTGGGTCAACGAGGGAGAAGGGGGCAGAATGGGGGCACACACTTGTGGCCCTGACCCAATATGGGATCCACCCTTTTTCCAAAGAGCATCCTCCCCTTTAGAGCATCCGATCCACCCACCCATGTTCCAGACCCCAAGCCCAACCCAATAAATCACATATTTGGCATCCCACAAGCTGCCCACCATACACCATTAGGTACTTAATAATCCAGGCGTTACGACCAGGCAAGCCAGCCCTTGGAAGTGAGCCGATCCTGCGTTAGCGGTGGATGATCCACCGGCCGGCGTCATCCCGGCCACTCCACGAAGGCGCACGGACTTCCACCGTAAAGTGCTCTGTGCCGTTGAACCCCGTCCGGTACCACGCCTGCCGTTCGTAGGCGTGATAGTAGTCGACCCAGGGATCGAGCCGGTCAACGCCCTCCAGCTTGGCAGAGAGGTCAGCCTTGAGGCGCGGGAGGAGGTCGACATGGGGCTCATCGCTGGCGAGGACGAGGCCCCGTCCGAACGGCCCGTCGAGATCGAGTGCCAGGACCGGAATCGAGTCGTTGACGACGAACCAGTACTCGAACTGGATGTATTCCGAGCCGCCGTAGCCATAGCGTCGCTGCGCGTCGGCATTGCGGGTCGGGCGTCCAAACGCGGCCTGAAGCCGACCCCGCAGGAGCTGCGTCGAGAGTGAGTCGACGAAGAGCCCGCGCTGGGGTTGGGCCGCTCGCCAGAAGGCTTCACGGTACTGCTCGAGGAACGCGCCCTGCCCGTCTGGTGGCACGCGCTGCCAGTGGAACGAAGCGAGCCGCGCGATGCGGATCAGGCTATCGGCCTTCGCCTCCTCGGCGGCTAGAAACGCCGCCTCCGCGGCCCCGCGCGCGGCGATGATCGCCCGAAACGCTCGCGTATGCGGGTCGGGCGTGCCCAGTTCGACGGGCGGGCGCGGCGGTACGAGCGGCCCCAACTCGGCCATGATCTCGGCGACCCGCGCCTCACGCCGCTGCTGGCGGAGCACGTCGACCACGGACTGCGCCCGGAGCGCGGGGGCGAAGAGGCCCGCCAGTAGCACGAGGGTCACCAGCCGACGTGGTCCCCTCCTGCTCTCGGTCGCCGGCACATCCATGCCTAGTCCATCGACAGCACTGCGAGGAAGGCCTCCTGGGGCACCTCCACCGCGCCGACCTGCTTCATCCGCTTCTTTCCCTCCTTCTGCTTCTCCAGCAGCTTCCGCTTCCGGCTGATGTCGCCGCCGTAGCACTTGGCGGTCACGTCCTTGCGGAGCGCCTTGACCGTCTCGCGCGCGATGACCTTGTTGCCAATGGCGGCCTGGATGGCTACGTCGAACAGCTGGCGAGGGATCAGCTCGCGCAGCTTCTGGGACAACTTGCGCCCCATGTCGTACGCCTTGTCGCGGTGGACGATGGTCGAGAGCGCGTCGACCGTGTCGCCGTTGAGCATGACGTCGAGCTTGACCAGCTTCGACGGCCGCTCGTCGATGAAGTCGTAGTCGAACGACGCGTAGCCGCGGCTGACGGACTTCAGCTTGTCGTAGAAGTCGAAGACGATCTCCGCCAGCGGCAGTTCGTACTTCAGGTTGACGCGGTCGGTCGTGAGGTACTCCTGCGTGAGGTAGGTCCCGCGCCGCTCCTGGCACAGCCCCATCAGCGCGCCGACGTACTCGACCGGCGTGATGATCTCGGCCTTGACGTACGGCTCCCGGATCTCGGCGATCTTGCTCGGGTCCGGCATCTCCGACGGGTTCTCGACCTCGATCTCGGACCCGTCCGTCAACTCGACCGTGTAGCGGACGTTCGGCATCGTGGTCACGATGTCGAGCCCGAACTCGCGGTCGAGCCGCTCCTGGACGACCTCCATGTGGAGCATCCCCAGGAAGCCGACGCGGAAGCCGAAGCCGAGCGCGGCCGACGTCTCCGGCTCGTAGGTCAGCGCGGCGTCGTTGAGCTGGAGCTTTTCGAGCGCCGTCCGGAGGTCCTCGAAGTCCTTCGAGTCCGTCGGGTAGATGCCCGAGAACACCATGGGCTTGACCTCGCGGTAGCCCGGAAGCTGCTCCGTCGCCCCGTTGCGCTGGTGGGTCACGGTGTCGCCCACGCGCGTGTCGGCCACGTCCTTGACGCTGCCGATGACGTAGCCGACCTCGCCCGGCCCCAGTTCGGGAGTCGGCGCCATCTTGAGCTTCAGGTGCCCGATCTCCTCGGCGTTGTAGCGCGCGCCGGTGGCCATGAACTCGATGGGGTCGCCCTTGCGGAGCGTCCCCTCCTTGACGCGAACGTAGACGACGGAGCCGCGGTAGGTGTCGAACGTCGAGTCGAAGATGAGCGCCTGGAGCGGCGCCTCCGGATCGCCCTCAGGCGCCGGGACACGCTCGACGATCCGCTCCAGCACCTTGTCCACGCCGACCCCCGTCTTGGCGCTCACGTGGAGCACGTCGTCCGGGTCGCCGCCGATGAGGTCGGTGATGGACTGGGCGACGAGCTCGGGCTGGGCGCTCGGCAGGTCGACCTTGTTGAGGACCGGGATGATCTCGAGGTCCTGGCCGAGGGCCATGTAGAGGTTCGAGATCGTCTGGGCCTCGATGCCCTGGGCCGCGTCGACGACGAGAATGGCGCCTTCGCAGGCGTTGAGCGCGCGGCTCACCTCGTACGTGAAGTCGACGTGGCCGGGTGTGTCGATCAGGTTGAGCACGTACGTCTCGCCGTCGGCGGCGACGTAGTTCATCCGGATCGCGTGGCTCTTGATGGTGATGCCGCGCTCGCGCTCGAGGTCCATCGAATCGAGGACCTGCGCCTGCATCTCGCGGCTGGTCAGCGTCGCGGTCGCCTCTAGCAGACGGTCGGCCAGGGTGGATTTCCCATGGTCGATGTGAGCGATGATGCAGAAGTTTCGGATGCGGCTCTGGTCCACCGGGAGTCGCGGGGGGAGGAGTGAGGACGACAACGCGAAGCTAGCGCCGGCCGTGCCGGCAGCCCCCGAAATCCCCGTGAGCGCGGCTGGCGATGCGCGCCGCCAGCCGGACCGCTCAGAACCGCGTGATGATCACGCCGGGCGGCGGGATGCCCGGCCCCCCTCCGGCGGGCCCGCTCGGCCGGATCGTGTACGACAGGCTGGCGAGCACGAACCGGCCCAGCGCCTGCGTCTCGCGGTCCTCGATGTAGAGGTCGGTCACGCGCAGGTCCACGCGCTGGGCCTGGTCGAACACGTCCACGACCGCGACCCGCGCCTCGGCCCGGTCGCCCTCCATGAACTTGTACCCGACTCCGAGATCCAACCGCGACGAGAGCGGGTTCAGGTCGTCAGCGACGTCGGTCGTGTAGGCGAGGTCCAGGGCCGAGGTGAGCTTGAGGCCGCCCCACGGAAGCCACGTGAGGTTGACACCGCCCTGGTGGCGGAGGTAGTCCGGACTTCGCAGAGTCCCGGCGTCGTTGAGCCCCTTCCGGCCGTTGAGTCCGTACGAGACCGACAGGTCGAAGCGCTCGCTGGCGCTCGTGCCCAGAAACACCTGGCTCCAGAGCGTCAGCGCATCGGTCCGCACGGCCAGGTCGTTGATCAAGCTCGGGGAGCGGCTGTAGCTCAGCGACAGCATGGTGTTGAGATTGCCCTTCACCAGGCCGACGGGCCGCCCGTAGGTGAGGAACGACCCGGCCTGGAACTGTCCGTCGAGGTTGACGGGGTACGACAGCTGCCCGCCGGGCGGGATCACGACGCCGAGCACCGCCAGCGGCGCCGCCCCGGCCGTCACTCGTGCGGTGCCGATGTAATCCCGGGTGAACGAGAGTTGGGCGTTGGCCGACAGCGACGTCCCCTTCTCCGGACTGGCCGTGCGATAGCGGAGGCTGACGTTGTGCGACCGTGCCGTGCGCAGGTCGGGGTTGCCGCTGGACAGGAGCAGCGCGTTCGAGTCGTCGATGACGTCGCGCAGCTGGCGGGCCTCGGGCTGGTCCGTGTTGGTTCGGTAGGTGAGGTTCAGCGACGACTGCGGCTGCATCTGGTAGTCGACACGGAGCGAGGGGAGCAGCGAGCGGGACACGTTGGTCACCTCGAAGGCGCGCGGCCCCGCCTGCGTGAACGCGAGTCGCTCGGAGCGCGCCGCCAGCCCGACGGTCGTGGTCAGCTTGTCGCGCTTGTGCTGGAGGTCGGCGCCCAGCGTGTGCTGCGTCTGCCGCTGGTCGGCGAACGAGGTGGCAGTGGAGTCGAGGATGGTGTACGCGTCGGCCGCATCGCGGCGGAGCGCCTCCTGGTCGGCGTCGAGCATTGAGACCGACGGCCTGTACGCGACCAGCAGCTGGAAGGCCTCGCTCAGCGGCTCGGAATACGTGAGCTCCCCCCGAACGGTGCGCGTCAAGTCGCTCGTGTCGACCCGGCGGCCGAACGCGTCCACGGAATCCGGTGTCGAGACGGCATCGAAGAAGTAGAGCCGCTCGATCTCCTGCGCGCTGTCGCCGTCCGATCCGTCAGTGCCCAGGCTGACCTCGCCGGAAAGCGTCCGCCCCTCGGTCACGAAGCGGTGCCGCAGCTCCGCCGTGACGTTCGCGTCCAGAGCGCTCCGTCCCCCATCCGACTCCGTCTGGGTCCGGCTCAGCAGCGTCCCCTCCGGCCGGTAGGTTGCTGCTCCGAGATCGTTCTCGGTGTCGGAGCTCTCGGCCCTGACTGACGCCTCCACCGTCATCTCGGTCCGTTCCGAAAGGGTGGCGTCGAGGCGCGCCGACAGGTCGTGGTTGAGCGCGGCGAGCGCGGACGCGGTGGTCTCGTCGTAGCGCTGCCCGGCCACCTCCGCCAGCACGTACTCGCGCGAGAGGCTGACGTCGCGCGTGTTGTCCACCGACGATGCCGAGTAGCTCGCGCTGACCTCGACGTCTTCGCCCCACTGGTCGTTGACGTTGGCGCCACCCACGATGGTCCGGGTGAGACCATCGTAGAAGCGAAACACCTGGGGCCCCGGCTGCTGGCCGTCGCCCTGAAGCGCCATCTGGGTTCGAAAGTCGACGTTGTCGGCGCGGAAGAAGCCCGAGAGCCGGCGGTCGCCGTCGAACAGGTTGAGGTTGCCTCCGCTGGCGTAACGCAGCCCCGAGCCCAGCCCCAGCTGACCGCGCCCGAATACGCTCCGGCGCCGTTCCGGCTTGGTCACGAAGTTGACGGTCCGCTCCTCCTCCCCGTCGTCGAAGCCGGTGAAGTCCGCCTGGTCGCTGGCCCGGTCGTAAATCTCGACCTCATCGACGGCGTCGGCCGGCAGGTTCTCGAGTGCCGCGGAGGGGTCATCCCCGAAGAACTCCTTCCCGTCGACGAGCACGCGATCAACAGCCTCGCCGTTGGCCCGGAGTTCGCCGTCCTGCATCGTCACGCCGGGAAGCCGGCGGAGCAGGTCCCCGACCGTGGCATCCGGGTTGACACCATAGGCGTCGGCATTGAAGACCGTCGTGTCGCCCCGGAGGATGACGCGCGTCGCCAGCGCCTCCACCACCGTCTCTCCGAGCGCGGTGGTGTCAGGACGGAGCATGAGCACCCCCAGGTCGATGGGCGCGTCGCCGACCGTGACTGGCAGCTCACCCGTGCGGTACCCGATGAAGGACACGCGAAGCCGGTGAGTGCCGGGTGTGAGCGCGAGGTGGAACGCTCCGTCCGGGTCCGTCGAAGCTCCGACCTGCGTGCTGTCCGGGCCGAAGGCGAGGACCGAGGCCGCAGGCAACGGGTCTTCCGACACGGCGTCCACGACGACCCCTCGAACGTCGGTCTGCGCGGCAACAGCCGCAGCGTTCATCACGAGCAGGATGAACGCGAATCGTAGGCGAGTCATGTAGGCGGGAAGAGGTCTCTCGGCCTCGGGCCGCAGATGGCCAGCCGATCCCTCCGTAGTTACCCCACCCTGACGGCTTGACACCAGGGAAAACCTGTCCCCTTTCGCCCTCCCCACTGCTGTTCGCCCACCAGCATCCGGCTGGCGACCCACGCCGCCAGCCGGTGTTCCGTGCATCCGCGAGGCTAGCCGTTCTTGGCCGCAGCGCGCATGTCTTCGTAATCGCCGGCGTTGCCGATGACGACGGTGTAGAACTCGCCGCCGCGCTCCTTGTCGCGGCCCGAGGCCATCTTGACGCTGTCGAACCGACGCATCAGGCCCTGATAAAGGCTCGTCTTGGTCGCCTTATCGACGCCGCGGAGGACGACGAACTTGCCCTGATCGAGGCCGTCGACCTCGTCGTAGATGGGGCTGTACTTGCTCCGACGGCTCCCGCGGGCGCGGGCATCCTTCAGGATCTTGCGCGCGTCGTCGGACGACACGACATCCATGTCGAAGTCTGGCGCAGATTGCTTCTTTGCCATGGTGATAGGTATAACGGCTGGGAGTAAGGTTCCCCCGATGCAACGGGGGCGAGATAACAAAAATATAGCGACTCCCCCAAAGTTCCCCTCCCTCGTCATTTCACGACGCTCACGGAATGACATCAGACCACCATCCGATGCCAACCGCGCATGCCTCCCGACGAACCACGAATTCCTAACGATCTATCAAGCATCCAGGAGACCCGCCGCCTCAGCTACTCGCCCGGCTGGCGGCTTCCCCGGATCGCTTCGCCCGCGAGGAAGGCAAGCCCCCCGACCATCAGCACGCCCGAGAGCACGGGGCGCCAGCCACCGATGCCGCGCCCCAGCATCCACGTCACGACGTTGACGAGCGCCAGCCCGATGCCGCCTGCGAGGAGCGTGAGCCCCAGCCGTTCGCGCCGCGTCACTAGACGTCGAGGTCCTGCACCGTCGCGGCTTCCTCCATGATGAAGGCGAAGCGCGCGCTGGCGTCCTTCCCCATCAGGTCGGAGATGGCCGCCTCGGTGGCGAGGAGCGAGCCCTCGGGAATCGTGACGCGGAGCAGCCGTCGCTTGTCCGGGTCGAGGGTCGTCTCGTGGAGCGTGGCCGGCATCATCTCGCCGAGGCCCTTGAACCGCTGCACCTCGACCGTCGCGCGAGGGTTCTTCTTCTTGATCTGACGCACGATCTTGTCGCGGTCGGCCTCGTCGAGCGCCCAGTGCGTCTCCTTGGCCGCGTCGACGCGGAAGAGCGGCGGCTGGGCGACGTAGACGTAGCCGCCGTCGATGAGCGGCTTGAGGTAGCGGTAGAGGAACGTCAGGAGCAGCGTGGCGATGTGGAGCCCGTCCGCGTCGGCGTCCATGAGGAGGATCACCTTGTGGTAGCGGAGCTTGCCGACGTCGAGGTCGTCGCCGAGGCCGCAGCCCAGGGCGTCGACGATGTCCGAGAGTTCCTTGTTGTCGAGGACCTTCGACTTCGTGGCCTGCTCGGCGTTGAGGACCTTGCCTCGAAGCGGGAGGATCGCCTGCGTCTTCCGGTCGCGGCCCTGCTTGGCCGAGCCGCCCGCCGAGTCGCCCTCGACGATGAACAGCTCAGACTCGGCCGGGTCGGTGCTGGCACAGTCCGCCAGCTTGCCGGGCAGGTTGAGCCGGTGGCTGACGGCGCTCTTGCGCCGGACGTTCTGGACGGCCGCGCGGCTGGCCTGACGCGCCTTCGCCGCCTGGATCACGCGCGCCACGATGGCCTCGGCCGTCGACGGATGCGCGTTGAGGAACTGCTCGAACTCGGTCCGGAATGCGCCGCTCACGGCGGAGCGCGCCTCGGGATTGTTCAGCTTCTCCTTCGTCTGCCCCTGGAACTGCGGATCGACGTGATACAGGTTGACGACCGCCACCATGCCCTCGCGGATGTCGTCCGCCGTGATCTCCAGCTTCTTCTGCGCGAGGTCGTGCGTTTCGATGTAGTTTCGGATGGCCTTCGTGATGCCGTCCTTGAGTCCCTGTTCATGCGTCCCGCCATCGCGCGTCGGGATGCCGTTGACGAAGCTGGTGATGGACTCGCGCGGCGCCTCGGTCCAGACGAAGCACAGCTCCGTCCGGAGCCCGTCCTCCAGTTCGGGCTGGCGGACGACGAACGGGGCCGGGTGGACCCTCCGCGTCCCGATCTCCTTCACGAGGTGGTCGAGATACTCCTCGATGCCGCCCTCGTGGTGGAACTCGACGCGCTCGCCCTTGCCCTCGTCGCGGAAGACGATGCGGAGCGCGCCGTTGAGGTACGTCTTGACCTCCAGGTTCTCCTTGATCGTCTCGGCGTCGAGCGTCGTCACGTCGAAGATCTCGTCGTCGGGCGTGAACGTGATGGTCGTACCTGTTCCGCGGACGTTCGTGCGGACCTTCTTGAGCTTCGTGACCGGCACGCCGCGCGCGTAGCGCTGCTCGTAGAGCGTCCCGTCGAGCTTGACCTGGGCCACGAGCTCCGACGACAGCGCATTGACGACGGACGACCCGACGCCGTGGAGGCCGCCCGACGTCACGTAGCTCGACCCGTCGAACTTGCCGCCGGCGTGGAGCGTGGTCAGGATGACTTCCAGCGCCGAGACCTTCTTCACCGGGTGGGGATCGACCGGGATGCCACGGCCGTTGTCGGCCACGCTGACCGTCCGGCCGTCCTTGTGGAGCGTGACCTCGATGAGGGACGCGTACCCGTTGGTCGCCTCGTCGACGGCGTTGTCGACGATCTCCCAGACGAGGTGGTGGAGGCCGGCCTTGCCGGTGCCTCCGATGTACATGCCGGGGCGCTTGCGGACGGGCTCCAGGCCTTCGAGCACCTGGATGTCGGCAGCGGTGTAGCTGGACTGAACTTCGGCCATCTGAACGTTGGGGGGACGTTTCGGCCGAATGGTACGGACGCCCGGTGCCACACGCATGGCAGAGGCCAGACGAGGCCTCGGCTGGCTGCACGGGGACCTTTGTGCCTGCGCCGGGTTGCTGGGTCCCCTCCCCGGCCCCATGAACCCGACGCAGACCGCCCTCGTCACCGGCTCGAACGGTGGCCTCGGCCTCGCGACCGCGCGCACGCTCCAGCGCAAAGGCTGGCGCGTCCTCCTCCACGGCCGTGACGCGGCGAAGCTGGCCCACGCTCGCGCCCGTCTGGACGTTCCTCCCGAGGACGCCCTCGTCGCCGACCTGGCCGACCTCGACGCCGTCCGCCAGCTGGCAGCGACCGTCGGCGAGCGGACGGACCGGCTCGACGCACTGGTCCACAACGCCGGGATCACGGTGCCAAAACTGCGACGCACATCGACCAACGTGGAACTGACGATGGCCGTCAACGCGCTCGCGCCGTTCGTGCTGACGGAGGCGCTCCTCCCGCTTCTCGAAACGACGGCCGAGGCACACGGAGGCGCCCGCGTCGTGACGGTCTCCAGCGAAGCCCAGCGCGGCGGCCGCATCGGCACGACCGACGTAGACGCGCTCGCCGGCAAGCTCCGTGGGCCGACCGACCCGGCTCGCTACTCGTCCGTCAAGGCCTACTGCCAGTCGAAGCTCGTCGCGACGACGTGGACGCTGGAGCTGGCGCGGCGCCTCGACGGGACCGGCGTGACGGCGAATGCCTGCCACCCCGGCGTCGTCCGGACGGGCATTTTCGACGGCGTCGGCGGGGTGCTCGGGAGGCTGGCCGTGCTCGGAT
>CAYPVZ010000045.1:0-13330 GCA_964414235.1 uncultured Rhodothermales bacterium
GACCTGAGGGGGACGGACCATGACCGGAGTCGCGGAGGGGAGGGCGCGCTAGAGAAGCCGGGCGAAGGCCTCGGCCGCCGACGGCGGGACCGATGAGAACCGGACGAGGGCCTCGCAGCCGTCGTTCTCGCCGGGCGTCACTTCCAGGATCTTGGCGTAGACGGCCGCCGCGGCATCCTCGTCGGGGCCGGGGGTGACGCCGAGCGCGTCGAGGTCGAACGTGAGCCGGACGTCGGTCCGCGGGTCGATGTCGTTTCCGATGCGCGCGCGCGCGCCG
Organism: uncultured Rhodothermales bacterium; assembly: GCA_964414235.1. Taxonomy (GTDB): domain Bacteria; phylum Bacteroidota; class Rhodothermia; order Rhodothermales; family Rubricoccaceae; genus Rubrivirga. The sequence continues at coordinate 278 of CAYPVZ010000045.1, forward strand.
GTCGCGCTCAGGGCCACAACCTCGCCGGCGTGCGCCGTGTTCGTGACCTCCTTGCCATCAAGGACCGCCAGCCCGAACGGGATCGGCGAGTCGAGCGTCGTCAGCGTCGCGTCGTCGTGGGGCACGTCGCCGCCATGCTCGCCCTCGACCGAGGCCACGCTGTGGATGGCGATGGGCTCGGCGAACCCCTTCACCGAGACACGCCGCGTGCCTTCGAGCCGGATCGGGCCGGCCTCGCCGCCGGCGTCCTGGTACGTCCGGTCCGAAATGAGCACCTCGCCCGGGACCGCCAGCGTCTGGAGCCGCCCGGTCAGGTTCACCGCGCTCCCGACGACGCCGTACTTGGCCCGCTTCTCGGAGCCGATCTGACCGACGACGACCTCGCCCGAGTTGACGGCCGCCGTCATCTCCAGCGCCGGCAGCCCGCGGTCGGCCATGATCTGGTTGACCTCGGCCATCTTCTTCTGCATCGCGACGGCACAGGCCGTGGCCCGCGTCGCGTGGTCGCCCATCCGCTTGGGGGCGCCGAAGATGACCAGCACGGCGTCGCCGATGAACTCGTCGATGGCGCCCTCGTACTCGTCGACGACCTCGGTCATGGCGCCGAGGTAGACGTTGAGGAGCTCGACGACGCGCTCGGGCTCCAGCCGCTCGGCGAGCTGGCTGAAGCCGGCGAGGTCGCTCATGAGGACGGACACCTCGCGGTTCTCGGTGGTCGTCACCGAGTCGAGGTTCTCCATGACCCACGTCCCGATGTCCTCCGAGAGGTAGCGGAGGATGGTCCGGCGGATCCGGTCGGCCTGGCGGTCATTCTCGACGGCGGCGCGGGCCTGGCCGAGCGTGATCTGGAGGTCGTCCATGTCGATCGGCTTCGTGAGGAAGTCGAACGCCCCCTTGTTCATCGCCGTCCGGATGTTCTCCATGTCGCCGTAGGCCGTGACGACGACGGACCGCGTGCGCCGGCCCAGCTTGCCGATCTCGCCGAGCAGCGTCAGCCCGTCCATCCGCGGCATGTTGATGTCGGTCACGACGACCTCGATGCCGGGGTCCTCCTTGAGGTGGTCGAGGGCTTCGACGCCGTCAGAGGCGAAGACCAGTGCGACCTCGCCCTCGCGGACCTGGGACCGGAACTTCTGTCGGATGAGCGGGACGAGGTCCGGCTCGTCGTCGACGAAGAGGATCTTGATCGCCTCGGGCATGGGGGGGGGCGCCTCGGACATGGGACGGCGAAACTAGCGGCGGGACGAGAGAACGCCCCATCTCGGGCAGAGGTCTCCGGTAGTTTCGGCAGACGCCCGTCCGTGTGAAGGATCTGGGCGGGGAATACGGGTTTGTCCCGGTTCCGGGTTCTTCCCTCTGCGATTCTCGACTTCCGTTCCATGACGCCGACGCGCGCCCTGGCCCCGTTCGTTCCCGTTCTCGCCCTGCTGGCGGCTCTTTTGGCAGCCCCGCCCGCTCGTGCGGAATACCCCGCCAGCGCGGCGCGAGGCGACTCGACGGAGGCGCTGGCGTGGGCCCGAGCGGTGATCACGGCCCGCCACGCGGTCGAGGCGGCCGAGAATGAGACCGACACCGACCGGCAGGCGGCGCTGGCGGAGGCGGCGCTGCGCGCTGTCCGCGCGGTGGCGCATACGCCGGCGGCCGAGGCGGCGCTGCGCGACCTGGCGCTCCGGGCGCAGGCCGTCTACGAACTCCACTTCGGCCCGATGGCGACCGACCTCACGCCCGCCGAACTGGCGGTGCGCCGGGGCGAGGCGCTCGCGTCGCTCGGCGCCACGTTCTCGCCGCCGCTCCGCGACCCGGCCGAGGTCGCCGCCGAGCGCGCCGCCGCCGCGGAGGCCGCCCGTGTCGCCGCCGCCGAGGCCGAGCGCGCGGCGGGGCCGGCCTGGTTGTTCTACCCCACATCCGCCGTGTCGCTCATCGAGGCGCAGCGTGGGGCTGCCGGCCGTCTTGCGCGGGCCGGGCGGCGTGGGCGCAGCATGCTCCGCACCATCGAGCGGACGCTCCGCCGCCGCGGCCTGCCCTCCGACCTCCAGTACGTCGCCGTCATCGAGAGCGCGCTCAACCCGCGGGCCGAGAGCCACGCCGGTGCGCAGGGCCTCTGGCAGTTCATGCCCGAGACCGCTGCCGACTACGGGCTCGACTCGCTGACGGTCTTCGAGACCGGCCCGGCGACCGACGCCGCCGCGCGCTATCTCCGCTGGCTCGGCCGCCGCTTCGACGGCGACTGGCATCTCGCGCTGGCGGCCTACAACTGCGGCGTCGGCCGCGTCGAGGGCTTGGTCCGCGCCTCCCGCGCCGAGACCGGCCGGCAGCCGACGTTCTGGGACATCGTAGACGACCTGCCGGCCGAGACCCAGCACTACGTCCCGCGCTTCATCGCCGTCGCCGAAGCGATGGGCGCTAGGCACGGCTGACCCGCTGGCGGCGTGCGTCGCCAGTCGGAAGGAGGGGGGCTGAACCTCCGCGGCGTCTGGGCAGCGGCTGGCAGGGCCCGAATGTGCATCTCCGGCAGGGGCGTGCAGATGGTCCACGCGGGGGGGCTTAGACTGCGGGCGTCTGTCGCCTTCCCCGTGCTCCTCCGCCTTCCTGCCGGCATCCCGCCCGCCATCCACGGCCTGTTCGAGGTCGCCGCTGTGCTCGTCGGGGCCCGTCTCTACGTCGCCCTCCGCTCGCGCCGGTCCGACCCGGTGCCCGACACGCGCCGGACGACCGTCCTCATCGGTGCCGCCGTCGGCGCGCTCGTCGGGTCGCGGGCGCTGGCGGCGCTGGAGCACCCGGGCCTGTTCGACGGCGCCTCGGCGTCGCAGGCGATGCTGCTGCTCTACGGCACCAAGACCATCGTCGGCGGCCTGCTGGGCGGGCTCCTGGGCGTCGAGGCCACGAAGCGTGTGCTCGGCGAGCGGCGGCGGACGGGCGACCTGTTCGTCTACCCGCTGATCCTCGCCATCGCCATCGGCCGCGTCGGCTGCTTCCTGACGGGCGTCACGGACGGGACGACGGGCGTCGCGACGGGCCTGCCGTGGGCCGTCGACCACGGCGACGGCGTGCCGCGCCACCCGGCGGCGCTCTACGAGATCCTGTTCCTCGCCGCGCTGGCGGTCGCGCTCCGCCAGGCCGAGAAGCGGTGGGCGTTGCCGAATGGGGCGCTCTTCGCTCTGTTCATGGCCGGCTACCTCGGCTGGCGCCTCGCGGTCGAGTTCCTCAAGCCGGTCGAGCCGCTCGCGCTCGGGCTCTCGGCGATCCAGTGGGCCTGCGTCCTGGGCCTTCTGCACTATGCGCGGCTCGCGCTCGGCCGCCACTTTGCGATGTCTCCTGCTCCCGCCCGTGTCTGATCATCACCGCCAGCGGCCGTACACCTACTACGACTTCACGACGAGCCTCTGCCCGTCGTGCCTCCGCCGCGTCGAGGCCAAGATCGTGCTCCAGGACGGCCGCGTGTGGATGCACAAGCGGTGCCGGGCGTGCGGCGGCAAGCTCCAGAAGGTGCTCCTCGCCAGCGACGCCGCGTACTACCGGCGCGTCCGCGACTACATGAAGCCGAGCGAGATGCCGCGCCGGTTCGCGACGCCGGTCGAGTACGGCTGCCCCTACGACTGCGGCCTCTGCACCGACCACGAGCAGCACTCGTGCCTGACGGTCCTCGAAGTCACCGACCGCTGCAACCTGACCTGCCCGACCTGCTACGCCGGCTCCAGCCCGACGCACGGCCGGCACCGGTCGCTGGAAGAGATCGAGTTCATGCTCGACCGGCTGGTCGAGGCCGAGGGCGAGCCCGACGTCGTCCAGATCTCGGGCGGCGAGCCGACCATCCACCCGGACTTCTTCGCCATCCTCGACGCGTGCCGGCGGCGGCCCATCGGGCACCTGATGCTCAACACGAACGGCATCCGGATCGCCCGCGACGCCGCCTTCGCCGAGCGGCTGGCGACCTACGCGCCGAGGTTCGAGGTCTACCTCCAGTTCGACTCGTTCCGCCCGGATGCCCTCCAGACGCTCCGCGGCGCCGACCTCACGACGATCCGCCAGCAGGCCATCGACCGGCTCAACGCCCTCGGCCTCTCGACGACGCTCGTCGTGACGCTCCAGAAGGGCCTCAACGACGACGAGATCGGCGACCTCCTCGACTACGCCGTCCGCCAGCCGTGCGTGCGCGGCGTCACGTTCCAGCCGACCCAGGTCGCCGGCCGGACCGACGGGTTCGACCCGGCGACGGACCGGATCACGCTCTCGGAGGTCCGCCAGCAGATCCTCGACCAGTCGGACCTGTTCACGCCGGACGACCTCTTGCCGGTGCCGTGCAACCCGGACGCACTTGTCATGGGCTACGCGCTCAAGCTGAACGGGACTGTGCTGCCGCTCACGCGTTACGTCGACCCGGCGGCGCTGCTCGACGGCTCGCGGAATACGATCGTGTTCGAGTCCGACCCGGCGCTCGTCGCGCAGGCCGTCGGGACGTTTTCGACGGCGCACGGGCCGGAGAGCGCGTCGGAGGCCGTGCAGCACCTGCTGTGCTGCCTGCCCGGCATCGAGGCGCCGGCCCTGTCGTACCAGAACGTGTTCCGCGTGATCGTAATGCGGTTCATGGATGCCTACGACTTCGACGTCCGTGCCGTCAAGAAGTCGTGCGTGCATATCCTCCACCCCGACGGCCGGCTCATCCCGTTCGAGACCATGAACCTGTTCTACCGGACCGAGGCGCAGCGCGCGCATTTGGAATCGCTCCGCGCGGAGGGCGTGCATGTCTGAGCCTGGCCACAGCGACCTCCTGGACGACGCGGAGGAGAAGCGGCTCCGCCACCGGGCCTTTCTCTGGACCTTCGGACTCTGCTCGGGGCTCCCGGTGCTGGCGGCTGCGCTCGCCCTCGTGGATCAGTCGAGTGACTACGGCGCCCTGATGTACCTGTTCGCGATGCCCGTCGTGTGGGGCGGCGCATTCATCGTGGGTCTCGGAATGTGGCTGCTCGGCGACCGCGACCGGGGCCCCGGCATCATGCTCGGCGCGCTGGCGGGCGCCGTCGTCGGGTTCTCGCTATGCTCGGGCGTGCTGTGGGGCGTGAATGCCGTGGGCGGATGAGGCACGGTACCTCGGCGCACACGGGCCTCGCGTTCGCGCTGGCGCTCGCCGCCAGCGCGGCGTCTGGCCTCGTGCTCGGGCCGTTCTTTCCGGTGATCCCTATCGTGTGCGTTGCTATTGGAGCGACTCACGACGAGTGGGGGCTCGTCTATGGCGGACTGGCGGGTGCGCTCGTCGGGGCCGGGACCTGCCTCTCGACGTTCAGTCTGGCAGGGTTCGCGAACCAATGAAAAACAACCCGCCCGACCGGTTAGGGTCGGGCGGGCCGGCAAGCAGGGAGGTCCCTGGTTTGTAGAGTCACCGGCCGAAGCCGGTGCTGCCGCAAGGTACGCGCGAGTCGCGGCGTTCGTGCCTCACCGTGCGACGGTGATGGTCCGAGAGGTCCGGGCGCCGGCCGCGTCGAGGATCACCGCATAGAGGCCGGGCGAGAGGGACGACGGCAGCTGCGCGTCGTGGGGACCCGCGGCGTGGGCTCCGCTGGCGACGACGGCCACCGTCCGACCGAGCACGTCGACGACCGTGAGGCGAGCCGGACCCGGCGCATCGAGCACGTAGCGGATCGTGCCGTCACCATGAGACGGGTTCGGCACGACCGCCAGCGCGAGCGGGTCAGCCTCCGGCGTCGACTGAGTGGTGACAGCGAAGCGGCCGAATAGCAGGCCCTGGTCGTACGCGGTCTGGATGCCGTCGCTCACGGCTCTCAACTTTGTGATGCTATCGAACCGGTCTGTCCCCTGAGCGAAGAGAATTCCGACATCGAACGTGTACGACGCGCCAGGGGAGAGGTCGAACGCTTCGGAGGAGATGGTCCCCCGGCGGTCGCCAAGCGGGTTGAGTGGACTGGCGGTCCCGTTGTTGACCTCGCTCCACGCCTGTCCTGTTACGGGGTCTCCAGGATAGGCAAACGGCGTGATTGGCACGTTGGTAGGACTGGCGTACCCGGTGCCCAATTCACGCACCGAAGTCCCATCTTTCCAGAGTCCTTGCAGGTAGTGGTAGTACTCGGGGCCTTGGTAGGGGTCGGAGTTTGCTCCACTCCCGCTGATGAAGTAGGCGGATGTGCCTGCCCCGCTGAGTACGTCGATGCCGAGTGCGGGTGGGGTGCCGTAGCCAGTGGGGCCTCCATCGTAGTCGTCGGCGTTGTAGAAGAGCAGCATCGACCGTGTCGTGTCGGTTCCGATGTAGTCATCGGTGGCATCGCCCAGGTCGCCGTCGGCGAAGATCCCGACCCGAGCCGCTTCGATCGTGTGGTCGTTTCGGTTGATGATCTCGTAGTGGTAGAACGTCGCCTCTGAGGCTCCCTCCAGCACGTCGTCGGCTCCGGCGATGGCGAAGGCGGTGACGCGGACTTCGATTCCGAGCGGGTCAGTTCGCTGCGCCGTGTGCGGTCCCCCGGCGTCATTCATTATCCAGAACGCCGTCTGGCTTCCCGAGATCAGCGGACGCTCGCCGGCTTCCAGATTGAGCGTCCGAGACCGGGACACGCCTGTAATCCGCTGACCGGCGGCATCGACGGCCGGGGCTCCGAGGCCGACAGGCCAGTTTCGCAGGTCGCTCGACGGCGACTGGCCGTTCTCATAAGCCTGGACTTCGGGCAGGGAGACCGAGTAGATCCGGTCGAACGCTGAGCAGTCCGCAGAATTGGGAAGTGCGGCATGGTCGTCGAGCGGACCCGGCCAGAAGTTGAATCCGTTGTATCGCGAACTGGCTGTGCGGACCTCTGCATCGACGAGGCCTCCGACCCAGAGGCTGGCCGCGAAGAGGGGAGACCGTAGCTCCTGTTTCGGGACGTAGTAGCCGTCACCGTTCGTGGTCGTGTTCCCGTAAAACAGGGTGCCGGTGTTGAACACGCGAGCGAATACATTGGAAATGTTGAGATCCGCCTCAGCACGTCCGACCGTGCATGAACCTGGCGTCTGAGCGTGGGCTCTGGCCGGGAAGGCGATTATGACAAGAAGCAGAAAGAAGCGGTACACGGGTGCGCAGGCGGAGATCAGAGAATGCCTAAACGTACGGAGCCTCGGCTGCTTGCAGCCGAGGCTCCGGATAGAAAGCAATTACTGCACGACTGGCGGCGGGTGTCGCCAGCCGGAGCGAGGCGGCTAGTACCGCGTGGTCACAGCCTTGCGCTTGAGCGCGCTCAGCCAGCGCGTGATGTCGATCCCCTTGGGGCAGGCCTGGACGCAGTTGAAGATGGTGTAGCACTTCCACAGGCCGTCCTTCGAGTCGACCACCTTCAGGCGCTCCTCCGCCTCGGTATCGCGGCTGTCAAAGACGTAGCGGAACGCCTTGAGCATGGCGGCCGGCCCGAGGTAGTCCGGATCGGCCCAGGTGCTGGGGCACGAGTGCGTGCACGCCCCGCACATGATGCACTTGGTCGCGTCCTCGATGACGGCGTGCTGCTCAGGGCTCTGGATCCGCTCCTTCTCCGGCGTCGCGCCGTCGTTGATGAGCCACGGCATGATGGCCCGGTACTTGTCGAAGAACCGGGACTGGTCGATGACGAGGTCCTTGAGGACCGGCGCCGCCGGGAGCGGCTCGAACGTGACCGTGTCGCCGTCCTTGAGCCCGAGGTTGTGGACGAGGACCGAGCAGGCGAGCTGGTTCTCGCCGTTGATCTTCATCGCGTCGGAGCCGCAGATGCCGTGAGCGCAGCTCTTGCGGAAGGAGAGCGTCCCGTCGAGGTGCCACTTGACGTAGTGGAGAAGGTCGAGCGCGCGGTCCATCGACTCGGCCGGGACCTCCCACTCGTCCCAGCGCGGGCGCTCGTCGGTGTCGGGGTCGAACCGCTTGACGCGGACCGTCAGCGTCATCGTGGGCGCGTTGCCGCCCGGCCGGCGCGAGGGCTGGCGGCCCGTTTCGGCGTCGGCGGCGCGGTCCTCGGCGGTGTCGGCGGTCTGCTCGGCGGTGAGAGTGTCTGCCATGGGGCTAGTACTTGCGCTCCTTGGGCTGGAACTGCGTGATGATGACGTCCTTGTAGTCGATCTCGGTGCCGCCCTGCTGGTCGCTCGTGAACAGCGTGTGCTTGAGCCAGTCGGCGTCGTTGCGGGACGAGTAGTCCTCGCGGAGGTGAGCGCCGCGGCTCTCGGTCCGGTTCCGCGCGCTGGCCGCGATGGCCTCGGCGTAGTCGACCATGAACTGGACCTCGACGGCGTCCATGAGGTCGGTGTTGAACCGCTTGCCCTTGTCCTGGACCGTGACGGTCGCCGCGCGCTGGCGGAGCTCTTGGAGGTCGGCCACGGCCTCCGCCAGCGTCTCCTCCGTGCGGTAGACCGAGACGTTCTTCATCATGGTCTCCTGGAGGTCGGTCCGGACCGCGACAGCCTTCTCGCCGGACGTCCGCGCGATGATGGCGTCGAGGCGCTCGCGGGTCGCCTTCTCCGGGTTCTCGGGCAGCGGGAGCCGCTCGGCGCCCAGCCGCACCTGCTTCGCCATCTCGATGCCGGTCCGGCGGCCGAACACGACGAGGTCGAGCAGCGAGTTCGTGCCGAGCCGGTTGGCGCCGTGGACGCTCACGCAGGCGGCCTCGCCGGCGGCGAAGAAGCCCGGCACGAGGCCGGTCCGGTCGGCGTTGCGCACGACCTGCCCGTCGACGTTGGTCGGGATGCCGCCCATCGCGTAGTGGCACGTCGGCGCGATCGGGATCGGCTGCTTGACGGGGTCGATGCCGAGGTAGACCCGGCTGAAGGTCGAGATCTCGGGCAGCTTGTGCTCCAGCACGTCCTTGCCGACGCCCGTCATGTCGAGCACGACGTAGTCCTTGCCGTTGACGCCGCGGCCCTCGCGGATCTCCTTGTAGATGCACTGCGAGACCATGTCGCGCGGCGCGAGGTCCTTGACCGTCGGCGCGTAGCGCTCCATGAACCGCTCGCCCTCCGAGTTGCGGAGGATGCCGCCCTCGCCACGCGCGCCCTCGGTGATGAGGATGCCCAGCCGGTAGAGGCCGGTCGGGTGGAACTGGACGAACTCCATGTCCTGGAGCGGGAGCCCGTTCCGCAGCGCGATGGCGAACCCGTCGCCGGTGCCCGCATGCGCGTTCGACGTCGTCTTGAAGGCGCGCCCGTAGCCGCCCGTCGCGAAGCACGTGGCCGTCGCGTGGAACGTGTGGACCTCGCCGGTCAGGATCTCGTAGGCCACGACGCCCGCGATGCCCTCACCGTCGGCCGACTGGACGAGGTCGAGGACCTGGAACTCGTCGTAGAAGGTGACCTTGTTCTTGACGCACTGCTCGTAGAGCGTGTGCAGGATCATGTGGCCCGTCCGGTCGGCCGCGTAGCAAGCCCGCCGGACCGGCGCCTCGCCGAAGTTGCGCGTGTGCCCGCCGAAGCGGCGCTGGGCGATCTTGCCCTCGCGCGTGCGGCTGAAGGGCACGCCGTAGTGCTCGAGCTCGATGATGGTCCGCGGCGCGTCCTGGCACATCTGCTCGATGGCGTCCTGGTCGCCGAGGTAGTCCGAGCCCTTCGTGGTGTCGAAGGCGTGCCAGAGCCAGTGGTCCTCCTCCTCGTTGCCGAGCGCGGCGCCGATGCCGCCCTGGGCGGCGCCGGTGTGGCTGCGGAGCGGGTGGAGCTTCGAGACGACGGCCACGTCGGCCCCGCCCTCGGAGGCGTAGAGGGCCGCCATGAGCCCGGCGCCGCCCGCGCCGACGATGACGATGTCGTGGGAAAAGGTCATGCTTGGTAGGGCAGGGCGGTCGGCGAGCGCCGCCGCCAGCGGCCGGCGCTAGAGGCCGGCGACGATGACGGAGTAGGCGCCGACGAGGAACAGGACCAGCGCAAGCGTCCACGAGAGCGCGGTCACGCCGACGCGGGCCATGTCGTTGCGGATGTAGTCGGTCAGGACGTTGTTGAGCCCGTAGAACCCGTGGTGGAGGGCGAAGAGCAGGAACAGCAGGTTGAAGCCCTTCCAGAGCACGGCGTAGACCGGGTCGCCGAGCCGGAGCATGAGGACGTCGTAGGGCGTGATGCTCGACGTCTCGGCGGGCTGGTGGGTCTGGCCGGGGGCGTCGCCCTGGACGTTGCTGTCCTGGGCCGGGACCACGCGCGGCGCCTCGGGCGTCGGCTGGCGGTCGCGCTGGCGGGCGGCGCGGACAGCCTCGGCCGCGCGGGCGTCGTAGGCCGGGAGCGTGCCGCGCTCGGCGTCCTCGGCCGTGATCACCGAGTGCGAGACGCTGGCGGTGACGCGGTCGAAGTGCTGGACCCAGAAGTGGGTGATCAGCAGGAAGATGAGGAACGTCCCGGTGACCCGGTGGGCGAACCACTGGAACGCGCTGGAGCGGGCGGTGCGGCCGTACTTGCTTGCCATGGGGTCGGTGCCGGGCTGGCGGCGGGGGCCGCCAGCGGGCGGCTTAGCCGTTGAGGAAGTCGAAGAGCGCGGCGAGCGACGGGTAGCCGCCGACGGCGAACAGGACGGCGGCGACGGCGCCGAGCGTCCAGAACAGCCGCTTCTGGTTCGGGCTCCACCCGACGAAGTCGATGAGCACGATGCGGAGCCCGTTGAGCGCGTGGTAGATCACGGCGCCCAGCAGCAGGAACTCGCCGACCTTGAAGATCGGGGCGTGGTAGCTCGTGATGAGCGCGTTGTAGGCCTCCGGGTTCGTGATGCTCTTCAGCCCCCAGATGTGGAGGATGAGGTAGCCGACGAGCGCGACCCCCGTCAGGCGGTGGAGCATCCAGGCGAACATCCCGGTCCGCAGCTTGTAGCGCTGGACGGGCTGGGCAGAAGGAGCAGCGCGCTCGGTGGCGACGGCCATGACCAGTAAGGATCCGGTGGGCAGAGGGGCAACCGCGCGGCGCAGACGCAGTTTCAGCGAGTGCTGAAAACAAACCACGCGACGCCGGAAAGTACGCCCGCCGGCCGGCCCGGGCGTGGCCGCCGTGCGTAGACCTCGTGAGAGCGTCGTCCCCTGGGATTGGTGGGCTCCGGCCCTACCCTCCTCAACGGCGGGCGCGAAAGGCGGTGAGGCGGGCCTCGGCGTCGGCGGCGCGCTCGTCGCCGTCCTGCTGGCGGAGCACGTCGCGGCCAGCGACGAGGAGCGACTCGGCCTCGGCGCGCTGCCCGAGGCGGCCGAGGACCTCGCCGAGACGGCTCGCGATGTCGGCGCGGTCGGGGTGGTCGGGGGCCAGCTCCGAGGCGCGGATGGCGAAGGCGCGGCGGAGCACGGGCGCGGCCTCGGCGTCGCGGCCCTGGGCCGCCAGCAGCTTGCCCAGCGCGAGCTGGCTGTGGCCGAGCGCCGGGTGATCCTCCGGGAACGTCGCCCGAAAGAGGGCGATGGCGCGGCGCATCCCGGCCTCCGCCTCGGCGGTCCGGCCCTGGAACTCCTCGGCCTGCGCCATCTTGAGGAGCGCTGCTGCGTAGCCCGGGTGCTCGGCCCCGACGGTCCGCTCGTAGATGCCCATGGCTTCGCGCTCGGCGGCCTCGGCCTCGGCGTAGCGGCCCACCTTGATGAGCGTCGGGCCGTGGTTGCTGAGCGTCTGCGCGAGGTCCGGGCTGTCCGGTTCGACGGTCCGCCGGAAGAGGGCGATGGCTTCCTCGTTGGCACGGACGGCGTCGTCGTAGCGGCGGACGCCGTTGTAGCCGGCGCTGAGGTTGCGCAGCGCCATCGCGATGCGGGCGTTCGTCGGCTCGTACGTGCGGCGGTAGACCTCGAGCTCGCGCTCCATGTAGACGAGGGCCTCGTCGTCGCGCCCGAGCGCGTGGAGCGCGACGGCGACGTTGCCGTAGCCGGCCGCGACCTCGACCTCGTCCGGCTCGTCGACGGCCTCGAAGGCGGCCACGGCCTGGCGGTGGAAGTCGAGCGACGCCTCCGCATCGCCCTGTCCGTAGCGCACGCTGCCGAGTGTGGAGAGGACGGTGCCCAGCAGCTCGTCCTCGCCCCGGAACGTCCGCGCGGAGGCGAGGGCGATGGTGAGGAGCGAGTCGGCCGGGTCGAGGCGGTCCTGCTGGACCCAGAGGAAGGCGAGCTGCTTCTGCGCGCGGACCACGTCCGGGTGGCGCGTGCCGAAGAGCGGCTCGCGGAGGGCGAGCGCGCGGGCATACTGGGCCTCGGCCTCGTCGTAGAGCCCGAGCTGGTAGTACGTCTCGCCCAGCGTCATCCGCATCGTCGCCTCGACGTCCGGCTGGCCAGCGAAGACCGAGTCGAGGTCGGCCGCCGCCCGATCCAGCAGACTCGCCACACGGACGTCGCGGCCCTCGATGGTCGGGTCGGCGGATTCGAGGAGGCCGACGAGGAAGCCGTTCATGGCCTCGGCCTTGGTCGCCTCGGCGCGGGCCTCGGCCGCCTGCCACAGCGCCACGCCGGCGCCCGCCGCCAGCGCGACGGCCACGAGCGCCGCCGCCGCCACGCTGCCGCGGTTGCGCCGCACGAACCGGGACGCCCGGTAGCGCGCCGTCGGCGGGCGGGCCTCGACCGGGACGCCGTCGAGGTGCCGCCGGAGGTCGGCCGCGAGGGCCTCCGCGGACGGGTAGCGTCGCTCGGGCTCCTTGGCGAGCGCCTTCTGGACGATCGTGTCGAGGTCGCCGCGGAGCTGGCGGGCGCGGTCGGCGGGCGCGACGGTCGAGGGTGGCGGGGGCGTGGTCTGGCAGACGATCCGCTCGGCCTCCGCGGCCGTCGTGTCATCGAGCGAGTAGGGCCGCTGGCCGGCGAGCAATTCGTAGAGCATGACGCCGAGCGCGTAGACATCGGTCGCCGTGGTGACCTCGCCGCGCGTGAGCTGCTCGGGGGCCGCGTAGGACGGCGTCATGGCTGCCTGCGTCCGCGTGAGCGCCGTCGCCAGCGAGTCATCGCCGAGGAGCTTGGCGATCCCGAAGTCGAGCAGCTTGGGCCGCCCGTCGGGCGTGACGAAGACGTTCGACGGCTTCAGGTCGCGGTGGACGACGAGCCGCTGGTGGGCATACGCGACGGCCTCGCACACGCGGACGAACAGCCGAACGCGCGCCTCGACGTCCAGCCCGGCGGCCTGGGCGTGCTCGGTGATGGG